>NZ_JAPSMC010000052.1 GCF_026847645.1 Anoxybacillus sp. J5B_2022 | reverse complement strand
ATATTCTCACTTCACAAACGACCTTTTATATAATAATATTTCTGTTTGTTGTTGTCAATAGTTATTCTTAACTTTTTGTTGAATTTTTTTGCTGTTTAACAGCAACTCTAATAATATACCACCGTCTCCTTTCTCAAGTCAACTATTAATTTCAAAAGCGCGCTGCCCAACCCCGAGCAACGCGCTTTTCTCTTTAATTTCTTGACCACTCTTTCGCGAGCATTCCGTATACTACATGATCGACGAAATGGTCGTACAGCCACTCGACTTCTCTTACCACTCCTTCATTCACAAATCCGAGTCGTTCTGGAATAGCTCTGCTTTTGCGATTGTCAACTGCCACCCTGATTTCCACTCGATTTAATTGGAGTTGCTCAAACACATAGCTAATCAAAGCACGGCACGCTCTCGTCATCAATCCATACCCTTGGAACGGCTCCGCCAGCCAGTAGCCGATGCTCGTCTTTTTATTGGTACGGTCAATATAATGAAGACCGATGACCCCCGCTAATTGCTCCTTATGCCAAATTCCTGTTTCCAATCCGTTATTAGCCGCAAACTTTTGCAAGCCGAGCTCAATAAACTGCCGGGAATTGTCCACTGTTTGCGTCGCATCGATCCAAGGCAACCATTGCCGCAAATAAGGTCTGCATGAATCAACTAAAGCAAAAAGCAACTCTGCATCTTCTTGTTTAAGCAATTTCAACTGCGTGTCTTGATCAATGTCTAATTTCCACATCAGAACCTCTCCCTCCGTTTCTTAAATTATAAAACAAATTTAACCAATAAAACATCCTTGAGCAAGCTTTGCTCACCCACCCAATCATGAAAATCACTGCTCATGGATCCGTTTTTATTCCTAAAAAAAGACGCCTGCGTTTTTCGCAGGCATCTCTCCTTCTATTCTCTTAAAAATATAAAGTACGCAAGGAAAATAAAGAACAATACGTAAAGAATTGGGTGAACTTCTTTGCTACGGCCTTTTAAAATCATCGTAATCGGATAGAAAAGGAAGCCAACAGCGATTCCTGTCGCAATGCTGTAAGAAAGCGGCATTGTGACGAGCGTAAAGAACGCCGGAACGGCCACCTCAAATTTCTTCCAATCAATCTCTCCAATCGAAGAGGCCATTAATACTCCGACAATAATTAAAGCTGGCGCTGTCACTGGTGCAGTAATGACGCTTAATAATGGCGAGAAGAACAACGCTAGCAAGAATAAAATACCTGTGACAACTGCCGAAAATCCTGAACGTCCTCCTGCTGCAACACCTGCAGATGATTCAATGTAAGAAGTCGTTGTCGAAGTCCCGAAAATCGCCCCGACCATTACCGCTGTTGCATCGACAAGCAACGCTTTCCCCGCGCGCGGCAACTTGTTGTCTTTTAACAACCCTGCTTGGTTCGCGACCGCCAACAGCGTTCCAGTTGCATCAAAAAAGTCAACGATAAAGAACGTTAATACAACACCTAACATTTTAAGCGAAAAAATGTCTGGCAAATGTTTAATCGCAACCCCGAACGTCGGCGAAATGTCCGGAATCGCACCAACGATTTTATTCGGCACTTCAATTAAACCGAAAATCATGCCGGCAATAGCCGTAATGACCATGCCGTAAAACACGCCGCCGTTGACTTTCCGAACCATTAAAATGACGGTTACAACTAAACCGAAAATCGCTAACAACGTATTGCCATTTTTCAAATCGCTTAAGCCAACAAGCGTGGCCGGATTATCAACGATAATTCCTGCGTTTTGCAAACCGATAAATGTAATAAACAAACCGATTCCAGCACCGACAGCATATTTTAACTCAACTGGAATAGCATCAATGATTTTTTCACGAATCCCTGTTAACGTTAAAAGCGTGAAAATAATCCCCGAAACAAACACTCCTGCGAGCGCTGTTTGCCAAGGAATTTGCATATGCAATACAACCGTAAAGGCAAAAAACGCGTTTAACCCCATTCCCGGTGCTAGCGCGATTGGATATCGTGCCAAAATCCCCATCAAAATCGAGCCGTATGCTGCTGCCAAAGCCGTCGCAACAAACACCGCACCTTGGTCAATCCGAAGTTCGTTCGGAAAATCTTTGACCGCTCCTAACGAAAGTGTAAACGGGTTAACGAATAAAATATAAGCCATGGATAAGAACGTGGTTAACCCGGCAATAATTTCTGTGCGGTAATTTGTACCGAGTTCATCAAACTGGAAATACCTTCTCACTGCTTTGTCCTCCTTATAAAATAGTAAAACGCTTCTAGTAAGCTACCAGAAGCGTTGACTATAAGGATAATGAACAAAAGAAAGACCTTCCTCTTAAGGATAGATTAAGAAGACAAAGGTACTTTCAATCTCCATTATACCTCGTAGTCAAGCTATTTACGGTAGCTTGGTAGAAACTCTCGGGCCATATTCCCGAGATTATACGACGTATTTCGACAATATTCGTTTTTTCCATTTACATTTTAGCAACCGACATGGCGATCGTCAATATAAAAAACGAACATTTTAAAAAAAATGTTCGTTTTTGTTCGTTTTTATTCCCATTCAATTGTTGCTGGCGGCTTGCTTGTAATATCGTAGACGACACGATTCACATGCGGCACTTCGTTTACAATGCGTGTCGAAATCGCTTCTAATACGTCCCACGGAATGCGCGCCCAGTCCGCCGTCATGCCATCAATCGATGTCACCGCGCGAATGCCGACCGTATAATCATACGTGCGCGCATCCCCCATCACTCCGACGCTGCGAATATCAGGAAGGACGGTGAAGTATTGCCAAATTTCGCGGTCAAGCCCCGCTTTTTTAATTTCTTCCCGTAAAATCGCATCCGATTCGCGAACGATTTCTAGCTTTTCTTCCGTTACTTCGCCGAGCACGCGAATCCCTAATCCTGGTCCCGGGAACGGCTGGCGCCATACAATTTCATTTGGAATCCCTAATTCCGTTCCGAGCGCACGCACTTCATCTTTAAAGAGCGTGTTGAGTGGTTCGATAAGTTTAAATTTCATATCTTCCGGCAATCCACCGACGTTATGATGGGATTTAATTGTTTGTGCCGTCGCCGTACCGCTTTCAATAATGTCCGTATAAAGCGTCCCCTGCACTAAAAATTCGATTCCTTCGAGTTTTGCCGCTTCGTCATCGAACACGTAAATAAACTCGTTGCCGATAATTTTCCGTTTTTGTTCCGGATCGGAAACGCCTTTTAATTTGCTTAAGAAACGCTCCTTCGCATCCACTTTAATCACATTCATATGAAACCCTTCACGGAACGTCTTCATGACGCTTTCCGCTTCTCCTTTGCGAAGCAGGCCGTGATCAACAAAAATACACGTCAATTGATCGCCGATCGCCCGATGCACAAGCACGGCCGCAACGGAAGAATCGACGCCGCCGCTTAATGCGCAAAGCACTTTTTTATCGCCGACAAGATCGCGGATTTTACGAATTTCATTGTCAATAAAACTTCCCATCGTCCAATCGCCTTTACATTGGCACACATCGAACACAAACTGCTTTAACAAATCATTTCCATAAACCGAATGACGTACTTCTGGATGGAATTGCACAGCATAAAACTTTCTTGTTTCATCGCTCATCGCCGCAATCGGACACGACGGGCTTGTCGCATCCACGGTAAATCCGTTTGGCGTTTCCGTTACTAAATCGCCATGGCTCATCCAAACAACTTGCTCAGACGGTAAATGGCCGAACAATTTAGAAGCATGTTGAACTTGGATGGTTGCCTTCCCATATTCGCGATGCGTCGCTTTTTCCACTTTTCCACCTAAATGATGGGTCATTAACTGCATGCCGTAACAAATCCCTAAAATCGGCAACCCTAATTCAAAAATCGCTGGGTCACACGTAAATGCATGATCGTCATACACACTGTTTGGCCCGCCGGAAAAAATAATACCTTTCGCATTCATTTTTACAATATCTTGAGCGGTAACCGTATGCGGATGAAGTTCGCTATAAACACCGAACTCACGAATGCGGCGAGTAATCAACTGGTTATACTGGCTTCCGAAATCAAGCACAACAATCATTTCTTGGTTTTGTCCCACAACTATCACCCCGAATGGAATAATAAAAGCTAGAATTCATACCTCTTTCAGCAAAAACGAAGGCAGAATTCTAGCGCTATAGAAAATCTGCCTTCGTAGTCGGGTCATTTACGGTGTCCCGGTAGAGACTCTCGAACCGTATTATCGAGGATATACGAAGGTACATCGCGTCTTAAATTTTAATTCATTCTATCAACACTTTCAGATGGTGGTCAAGACACTGTTCTTTTTATTAAATTTTCCCACAATTCTTTTATTTCGCTCCATTGATCGTCTACTAGGTCGTTTTTATAAATCGCTCGTTCGTACAAAAGCGTCAAACGACTCATCTCGTTCGTTCCAAATGCAGCGTCCACCGAAGTGGCATATTGCCTTAGCGTCTGTCCTTGCTTTCGGTTTAAGCCGTAATCGCGCAAATGCTTTAATAACGCGATATATGCTTTTACAACTATATCATCGCTGCGTCGGTAGCGAAAACGAAACAATGTCACATACGGCCACCATTTCCTTCTCGTAACAAAAAGAAGCGTAACTACGCTAAAAATAACGAGCAAGAATCCCGCAATGGATTTCCACGTAATAAACGCCGTCCACTTATCCTTCCAACTCGTCAATGATGGACGTTCCTTTTCAAGTACGTTGTTTAGTTTCACGCGCGGCTGCACTGGCTCTGTTTGTTTCGGAACAGGAATTGGGACGTTTTTCGGCGCGGTTTCCGTAAATGAATATGGATTGCTGAAACCTTGTGTCGGCTCAAACGGCACCCAGCCGATGCCGGAAAAATATACTTCTACCCATGAATGGGCGTTGTTATTAGTAATGGTATACATCTTTTTTCCATCTTCTGATTCGCCGATATATTGCCCTGACGTGTACCCTTTCACCCAACGGGCAGGAATTCCGAGCGAGCGAAGCATTACGACCATCGATGTAGAAAAATTATCACAATACCCTTTTTTCGTGTCAAATAAAAACTGGTCGACGTAATCGTCGTTTTTTCCAGGAACCGCCACTTCTTTCGTTTCATAAGCAAAGCCGCTAAAGTGGAAATATTGTTCAATCGCCTTCGCTTTTTCGTATAGTGTCGTTTTTTCCTTTGTAATCGTTTGTGCTAGTTGGCGTACTCTTGGCGGTAACGTATCTGGAAGTTGTGTATATCGTTCGACAAGCGAACGGTCGTTTACTGGTGGCGCTGCTTTCAACTGTTCCACCGAAAAAGTTGGATACTCGTATGTCAGCACATATTCCTGTATCGGCTGAATGTACGATTCGCGATCAGTCGGGTAAATTTTTTCATTGGACAACTGCATGCGAAAGACAACATTTTGTGGGGTGCTTATTGTTTTGACCCCTTCCGGATAGACTAAATACATACGGGCCTGTGCCATTTGTACAGCCGCAACCGATATTGCTTTTTTAACACGGTTGTCCCACCATGAATGAGTGACGTCCCCATTGTCAAACGTTTGAATTTGTACCGTATCATAAACTTCCCATCCTTTTCCAGTGTACACATCTTTTGTTTCGACTCTCCAGTAATGGCGCTGTTCATCAATAACCTTAAAAACAACAGTATTATCTGCCTCAAACGGCCCACCTAACCGTGAGTCGTTGGTACCATATCCGATTTTTTTAACGGCGGGAGCAGGATTAGCTGTTGCCTGTTGCGGTTCTTTCGCATAGCTTTTCATAAACGCGACCGGGTCCGGCCATTGCGGCGCAGGCTTCGGCCCGATATAGCCCATCAGCAAAGAAATGCCGATGCCGCCCATGCATAGAAGAAGCCATTTTGGATATATTTTCGTTTCTTGCAATCGCTCGTAATGAAGCCAGCTTACCAAGAAAAAACCCGCTCCCACTAGCCGAACAATCGCCCCGTTTCCGTAAAAAGCCGTAAACGTATCCAGCACTGCTATATATGTGACCGTCATCGCATAAAACAACAAAATCCTTTTTTGAATCAATAGCCAATATCGCACTAAATACACCATCATCCATAACAAAAGAAAAAAGAGTAGGCTACGAAACACGTTCGTCATTTCGAGCCAGCGAAAATGACGAACGATTGTGACGTGCGCAATGACCTCTTGCGCTAATAGCGGCAACCAGCGGAACGACAAAAACGGGACATGGAAAAATAACACGTTTAATGCATAAAAAATATAAAACAACTTGAAGCTAGCAGCTAGCCAACGCGGCAGACGCCAAAAAGAAAGCAATAAACAAAACGCAACAAACCCGATAAACACGTCTACGTTTTTCGTGTCGGAGACCGTTTTTAGCGGTACTAGCCACTCCCATAAAAGCCAAAACGCAACGATCGACAAAACGAATCGGTAAATTCGCTCTTTTTTCGTATTGTTCACGGTTTACTTCCCACCTCCAAATAAGGCGTTTGCAAACTGTTCTGGTGTTGTGATGATTGTAATTATTCCTTTTCTGCGCAATTGCTCGAGCAATTCTCGTTCTTCATTCGCCACCCCATGTTCGTCGCGTTTTATTAAAAAGACAGTCCCACGACGATTTTTGGCGGCAAAATCAGAGAGAGAGGCGGCTGTTTCTTTCGTAAGCTGTGATGTGACATAACTTATGGAAACGGATAGCGGCCATTGAGCCATTTCTTGCTGAATAATACGAGCAAACGGCTGAAGGCTGTCACATGCTGTTTTCGCTAAATGATAAAACAGTTGCTGTAAATGCGCTTCCCCGTTTCGGGAAGGGAAAATGAAACGATCGCTTCCAACGGAAATCAGTCCGGTTTGTACCCCCTTTTTGATAGCAGCGCGAAGGAAAGAAGCGGTAAACGTGACCATTTCCTCAAATAATGGGGTAGGCGTACGGTCAAGCACAACGACAATATCGTCGCTTTGCCATTCTTCGAACTCTTTTGTCATCAGCTCATTTTTTCGCGCCGACGCTTTCCAATGAATCCAAGAAAACCGGTCGCCTTGGACGTATTCCCGAACCCCCACTGCCATCGTCATATCGCGATGAAGCAAAACAGGAGAAGCGACCCCGCCCTGGTCCAACTGAGAGCCAACTTTTCGGTATTTCATTTCCACATAACGTGGATATACAATAATAACATCTTCAATTGGAAATGCCGTTTCTTTCGTCACCAATCCAAGCCAGTCCGTCATCGTTACGCGAATTGCTGAAAATAAATGCTCCCCACGCGGCAAATTAGAGACGGTATAAGTACATGAATACGTCTTGCGCCAAAATAGCGGCATCGCGCGATTTCGTTCGATTTGCTGCAATGCAAGCGGCCAGTTTTCATCGACCATCACATAAGCAAGCGGCACAAAAAACGGTAAATGAAGCGAAATAGTCACCGTCAACGTATCTCCCGCATAATACGATGAAGAAGCAATCGTTCGCGCTATTTGGATGCGGCGAAGAGGATAGGCTGCAATCGCTAACGCACATAATCCGAATGGCAAAAAGCTATAAAATAAAAACCAGCTGACAAACCCTCCTTGAAACATTGCGTAAGAAAATAAGCTACCAATTAATGCGACCACCGTTCCTATTTGGCGTATAAATTTTAGTCTCTTTTTCATGCTTAATCCACTACCTTTGCACCGGTACTGGGGTACGCGAAAGAAGTTGCATAATCACTTCTTCGGCGGAAAGTCCGTCAAACTTCGCTTCTGGCTTTAAAATGAGTCGATGCGAAAGCACGTATGGGGCTAAAAACTGGATGTCGTCTGGAATGACAAAATCACGGGTATGCATAAACGCATATGCTTGCGCTGCTTTCATTAATGCGACCGAACCGCGCGGGCTTACTCCTAAATAAATCGAAGCGTGCGAACGAGTCCGCTGCACAATTTCGACAATGTATCGTTTAATCGGCTCACCGACGTATACTTCTTTCACGTGTTTCTGCAAGGAAAGCAATTCCTCCACCGTAATGACCGGCTGCAAGTCATCAATTGGCGCTTTCCTTTCGACGCGGTGTAATATATCGATTTCTTCTAAAAGCGACGGATAGCCCATTTTCATTTTAAGCAAAAACCGGTCTAACTGCGCTTCCGGCAACGGATACGTCCCCTCATATTCAATCGGGTTTTGCGTCGCCATCACAAAAAATGGACGCGGCAGCGGTCTTGTGATGCCATCAACCGTGATATTCCCTTCTTCCATCGCCTCCAATAAAGCCGATTGTGTTTTCGGTGAGGTGCGGTTAATTTCATCTGCCAAAATAATATGCCCCATAATCGGACCTGCTTTATATTCAAACTGTCCTTCTTTTGGATTATAAATAGACACACCTGTCACGTCGCTAGGAAGTAAATCAGGAGTAAACTGAATGCGTCTGAACTGGGCACTGACTGACTTCGCCAACGCCCGAACGAGCATCGTCTTTCCGACGCCCGGAACATCTTCCAATAACACATGCCCTCCTGCGAGCAAAGCAACGATGCTTAATGTCGTAACATCTCGCTTTCCGATTATTACTTTTTCGATATTTTGCACAATATTTGCGATTTGCGGCTGTAACATTTCCTTTTCCATCTTCAAACTCCTCTTTCTCTTTGTTCCATTATTTTCACATTCTACGTTTAATATGAAAAATCCTTTAAAAAATAAAAAGAACCTAGACTCCAAATGGAATCTAGGTTCTCATCGTCTATTACATCATGCCGCCCATGTCAGGCATGCCTGGTGTGTTTTTGTTTTCTTCTGGTTTGTCCGCAACGACTGCCTCTGTTGTTAAGAACATAGCGGCAACAGATGCTGCGTTTTGAAGTGCAGAACGAGTTACTTTTGTTGGGTCCACAATACCTGCTTCAATCATGTCTACCCATTCGCCAGTTGCAGCGTTGAAGCCAATACCAGGTTTTTCATTTTTCAAGCGCTCAACAATGACAGAGCCTTCTAAACCAGCGTTTTGCGCAATTTGGCGAACTGGCTCTTCGATTGCGCGAAGAACGATTTTCACACCTGTTGCTTCATCGCCTTCTGCTTCGATGGCAGCCACTTTGCTGTAAACGTTCATTAACGCTGTACCACCGCCGGCTACGATACCTTCTTCAACAGCCGCACGTGTAGAGTTCAATGCGTCTTCAATGCGCAATTTGCGCTCTTTCAATTCTGTTTCTGTCGCTGCACCAACTTTAATGACCGCAACGCCGCCAGCTAATTTCGCTAAGCGCTCTTGTAATTTTTCGCGGTCAAATTCAGAAGTTGTTTCTTCTAATTGAACACGAATTTGGTTGACGCGTGCTTTAATGCGATCAGAGTCGCCAGCACCTTCGACAATCGTTGTATGTTCTTTTGTCACGATTACTTTTGACGCACGACCAAGCGATGCAATCGTTGCCGATTTCAAATCGCGGCCTAATTCTTCTGTAATCACTTCACCGCCAGTTAAAATCGCAATGTCTTCTAACATCGCTTTACGACGGTCACCAAAGCCAGGCGCTTTTACCGCTACTGCTGTAAACGTACCACGAAGCTTATTCACTACTAACGTTGCAAGCGCTTCGCCTTCAATATCTTCTGCAATGATTAATAGCGGCTTACCGTGTTGTACAACTTGCTCTAGTACAGGCAAGATGTCTTGGATGCTTGAGATTTTCTTATCTGTGATTAAGATGTATGGATTTTCTAATACTGCTTCCATTTTTTCTGTATCTGTTACCATGTACGCAGATACATATCCGCGGTCAAATTGCATACCTTCTACAACATCTAGCTCTGTTGTGAAGCCTTTTGACTCTTCTAACGTAATAACACCATCGTTACCAACGCGCTCCATTGCTTCTGCAATTAATTTCCCAACTTCTTCGTCAGCTGCAGAAATCGCTGCCACTTGTGCAATCGATTCGTTTCCTTGAATTGGTTTAGAGATTGCTTTCAACTCTTCTACCGCAACAGCAACCGCTTTTTCAATCCCTTTGCGGATACCCATTGGATTAGCACCAGCTGTTACGTTTTTCAAGCCTTCACGGATCATCGCTTGAGCTAATACAGTCGCCGTTGTTGTACCGTCACCAGCAACGTCATTTGTTTTGCTTGCTACTTCTGCAACAAGCTTCGCACCCATATTTTCAAACGGATCTTCTAGCTCGATTTCTTTCGCAATTGTTACCCCGTCATTTGTAATTAATGGAGAGCCAAATTTTTTCTCCAACACAACGTTGCGGCCTTTAGGACCTAACGTTACTTTTACTGCATCTGCTAATTTATCCACACCGCGTAGCATCGCACGACGAGCTTCTTCGCTGAATTTAATTTCTTTTGCCATGAACCATTACCTCCTCCAACTGTTTTTCTCTATGATATGAAGCTGTAAGTCATTAACCGATAACAGCTAAAATGTCGCTTTCGCGCAAAATTAAGTATTCTTTTCCTTCGTATTTTACTTCTGTACCTGCATATTTTGAGAAGATAATGCGATCGCCTACCGCTACTTCTGGAGCTACGCGCTCACCGCTGTCAAGAACACGCCCTGTACCAACTGCGACAACTTTTCCTTCTTGTGGTTTTTCTTTCGCAGTGTCTGGCAACACAATACCGCTTGCAGTTTTTTCTTCAGTCTGAATTAGCTCAATGACAATGCGATCACCTAGTGGCTTTAACACGGAAAACAACCTCCTCAAACAATATTTTTTTGCCGCACTTATTAGCACTCGTTTCTATCGAGTGCTAACACACTTATAATAATAATGAACTTCATGTGTTTTTGCAAGTAGGAAACACAAAAAAATTGTAAAATTTTATTCCCCTTTTCAAGTATGCCTCATTCGCCCAAATCTAAACCGCTCCACTTAATAAGTCTCTCCCCCAATTGCATATTATCACGAGTGTTGATTATCCATTATTTTACTAAAAACACAGAATCATATGACTGAACACAAGCTTTTCTGCCTCATCCCTCGAACAAGAACGCCGGCGGGCAAATGTAATTTGCCCGCAAAGCGTTCATTGTTCGAGGAGGGCATGCTAATACTCCCAGTCGGCAAGCGAACCGCTTGCCGACTACGGCAGAAAAGCTAGGAATAGAGCGATGTCAACTAGTTTTTAATGGTTAATCAACACGCTTGGCATATTATCGCTTATTCTAACACCATATAATGTGCTACAATAAATGTGCTACAATACGAGAAGCGCCACTATTTTTTTCGTAAAGGGGAATCACCATTGAAACGGCAATATTGGTTTATTATCATCGCCTATATTATGATGCAGCTATCGAGTATCGCAGGGGTACCGCTGTTGCTTTCGCTCGGAGTTGGGGCGCATTCTGGCAATGCCGCTGAAGCCGCGTCCGGATATTGGGCGGTCATTAGTTTTACGCTAACTTTTTTCTCGTTCTCTTTTGGTTGCGGGACGATATGAAGCAGCGCCATACTCGCGACCGCGCTCCACTGGCGATCGCTTGGCTATGGGCGATCGGCGGATTTTTTCTCGCGTTGTTCGCGCAAAGCATTGCTGCTAACATCGAATGGCGCCTATTCGGTATTGAAATGGGCTCAGAAAATACAAAACGCATTGTCGACATCATTCGCCTAACGCCTGCGCTTGTCATTGTCACATCGGTCATTGGGCCGATTTTAGAAGAAGTCATTTTCCGTAAAATCATTTTTGGCACACTTTATGAAAAATACAACTTTTTCATTGCTGCGACGACTAGTTCTTTATTGTTCGCAGCGGTTCATATGGAATTTGAACACCTTCTTTTATACTCAGCAATGGGATTTACGTTTGCCCTTCTTTACACGAAGACAAAACGCATTTTCGTACCGATTTTTGCCCATGTTGCCATGAATACATTCGTCGTCGCCATGCAAACGATTTTCGCTGACTACATCGAGCAAATCATGAGGGAAACAGAAAAGATGCAATTTATATTTGGGGGCTTTTAAAATGAACTCTTCACCGTTACAAACTTCGTTTTTCTATTTCCTAATGGGCGCTTTATTTACATATTTAGCGATTGAAAGCGCACAAGAAACCATTTGGAATTTTTCAACCGTTGCGTTAATGGTGATGGCTACATTAGATTTAGGAATGGCTTTACGATTAGTCGCGTTGTACGTGAAATGGAAAAATAAACACGAATAAAGGCTGGCCTATTCTTCTAGGTCAGCCTTTTGTTCCGCCAACAACACTTTTCGATAGGCAATTTTCGAAATCCATACGCTAATTTCATATAAAATCGAAAGCGGAATCATCACAATAAGCTGTGAAATTACATCCGGAGGCGTAATGATCGCTGCGACAATTAACAAAATCAAATACGCATACCTTCTCCCTTTCGACAACAGCGTCGGCGTAATTAAGCCGAGACGTGTTAAAAACATCACAATCACCGGCAGCTGAAAAACCGCACCAAATGGCAGCACAAGCTGCAATAAAAACGAAAAATATTCATTAATGCCGATCATTTGCTGAACACCTAAATCAGAAGCTAAACTTTCCATAAACCGCACTACATACGGAAACAAAACAAAATAGGCAAAACAGACACCACAGAGAAATAAAAAGAGCGATAACGGAATGTAGCTAAGCGTTACCTTTCTCTCTTTTTCGTATAATCCCGGACTGACAAATGCCCAAATTTGATACAGTAAAACCGGCGCCGTTAAAACGAGCGCAATGACAAACGCAAACTGCATGTAAACTTTAATCGGATCCGTCAACCGAAATGCGTTCATCGTCAACTCTTTTGCTTCACTTGCTTTTTGTAAATAAACAATGACCGGCTCCACGAAAAAGAAGCTGGCAATCATCGCTACCGCAAAAAAGACGAGCACGATGATCAGCCGCTTTCGCAGTTCTCCAAGATGTTCGTATAGCGACATTTCTTTATCATTCATATGAGACCATCCTACCTATATTACGCGTTTTTACCGTCCTCGTCGGTTAATTCTTTTGTTTCTTTTTTAAACTCTTTTAAAGATTGACCGAGCGACTTCCCGAGTTCTGGAAGCTTTTTCGTTCCAAATAGCAAAACAATGACAAACAAAATGAGTAAATACTTCATCATCTTCACTCCCTTTTATTCAGCCGGATAGTTTTTTAAAAAATACACAAGCGACTGTAATTCAATTGCCAAATCAATATGATGCACTCGAATCGTTTCCGGTACATTTAGACGTGCAGGAGTGAAGTTTAAAATCCCTTTAATTCCTTTCTGAACGAGGCGGTCCGTAATCGACTGCGCCACATAGGCAGGTACCGTTAAAATTGCCACCGTAATTCGTTCATTCAGCCGTTCCTCCAGTTCATCTAAATGATAAACAGGCACTCCACCCACTTCTGTACCGACTTTTGCCTCATCGACATCAAACGCCATGACAATTTGCGTATTATTATTTTTCATAAAATTATAATTTAAAAAAGCTGTTCCTAAATTCCCGACCCCAACAAGCACTACTTCGGTGATCTCGTCTTGATCAAGCGTTTTTCGGAAAAAAGACAATAAATAGCTGACGTTATAGCCATACCCTTTTTTTCCGAGCGCACCGAAATAAGAGAAATCGCGGCGAATCGTGGCTGAATCTACTTTGACCGCTTCGCTCAGTTCAGCTGATGATACTCGCAACTTTCCAGATGCATGTAAATTTTTCAAGAATCGATAATACAATGGTAGTCGTTTCGCCGTTGCCTGTGGAATTTTTGGCTGTTCATTGCTCATGCATAATCCCCCACATTCGAACCATCTACTTTTCTTGTTTCTCTTCACGCCGGTAATGACCGGATTTTCCACCTGTTTTTTCGACTAAATACGTCGGACCAATCACAATCCCTTTGTCAAGCGCTTTGCACATATCATACACGGTCAGCGCACAGACAGATGCAGCCGTTAGCGCTTCCATTTCCACTCCTGTGCTCCCTTTTGTTTTAACGGTTACTGTAATTAGTAACTGATAATGTGCATCTTTCGTTTCCCAGTCAAACTGAATATCCACCCCTTTTAACATGAGCGGATGACACATCGGAATGATCTCTGCTGTTTTTTTCGCTGCCATAATCCCTGCCACTTGGGCAACCGCTAAAACATCCCCCTTTTGCACTGTACGGTTCGTAATTTGTTCATAAATTTCTTTGCTCACTGTAACGCTTGTCCTCGCTACCGCTGTCCTCACCGTATCCGTTTTTTCGGTAATATCAACCATTTTTGCATGACCTTGTTCGTTAAAATGTGTAAATGCTGCCAAATGAAATCTCCTCCACAATATAAACTATACACTATTTTTTTTCATCTGTCTTTTCCTACTCGATTGCCTAGCAAAAACGAGTTGCGCTACACTAAACGAGAGGTGAAAAATTATGATGCTTTTACAAGTGCGTCAGCTTTCCAAATATTTCGGTGCTGATCTTATTTTATCGAATATAAAACTGGAAATACAATCAAAAGACCGAATTGCGCTCGTTGGAAGAAACGGAGCAGGAAAATCGACGTTGCTAAAAATCATTGCTGGTGAAATGTCGTACGATAGCGGAGAAATCATCAGACCAAAAGACGTCACCATCGGTTATTTGGCGCAAGACAGCGGACTTGACTCCACCTTGTCCATATGGGACGAAATGTTAACGGTATTTGCTCCGCTGCAAGAAATGGAAAAAGAGCTACGCGTGATGGAGTGGCAAATGGGCAACCATGATGTCATTGCCGATCAGAAACGGTACGAAAAACTATTAAAAGATTATGATGCTCTGCAAGAAAAATTTAAAGAACAAGGCGGGTATCAATACGAAGCCGAAATTCGTTCCGTTTTGCATGGGCTGCATTTTTCCGAGTATGACTACCAGACAACACTCGTCCAATCATTAAGCGGCGGGCAGCGAACGCGCTTGGTGCTCGGGAAAATGTTGCTAAAAAAACCGGATTTGCTCATTCTTGATGAACCAACGAACCATTTAGATATGGACACCTTGACGTGGCTCGAACAATATTTGCAAGGGTATCCCGGTGCGATTTTGATCGTTTCCCACGACCGTTACTTTTTAGATAAAGTCGTTACACAAGTATACGAGCTATCGAGAACTACTATGAAAAAATACGTCGGAAATTATAGCAAATACCTACAACAAAAAGCCGAAGACTTAGAGCGCGAATGGAAGCTATATGAAAAACAACAAGAAGAAGTAGCGAAATTAAAAGACTTTATTCAACGCAACATCGCCCGCGCATCGACAACGAAACGTGCACAAAGCCGCCGAAAGCAGCTAGAGAAAATGGAGCGAATCGAAAAACCAACGGAGGATGAAAAATCCGCCTCGTTTTCTTTTGAAATTGAACGACAGAGCGGGAATGATGTTCTTAGCGCTGAAAATGTGACAGTGGGCTACGGCGAAGAACCGATCATTCGCAACATTCATTTTCGCATCACAAGGGGCGATAGCATCGCTTTAGTCGGGCCGAATGGAATCGGTAAGTCGACGATGCTGAAAGCGATCACGGGTAAACTTTCGCTACAAAGCGGACAGTTTCGCTACGGATCTAACGTCCAAATTGGTTATTACGATCAAAACCAAGCTCATTTGTCGTCCAATAAACGCGTGCTCGATGAACTTTGGGACGAGTATCCATTAAAATCAGAAAAAGAAATCCGGACAGTATTAGGGAATTTCCTCTTTTCCGGTGATGATGTGCTAAAGCCGGTATCGACGTTAAGCGGCGGAGAAAAGGTAAGGCTGGCGCTGGCGAAATTAATGATGCAAAAAGCGAATTTTCTTATTTTGGACGAGCCGACCAACCATTTGGATCTAGACAGTAAAGAAGTTCTCGAAAGCGCGCTCATCGACTATCCAGGAACGATTCTTTTCGTTTCCCATGACCGCTATTTTATTAACAGAATTGCCACGAAAGTATACGAATTAACAAAAGACGGCATTACCGAATATTTAGGGGACTACGACTATTACATCACGAAAAAAACCGAAATGATGGAACTAGAGCGCCTCACGCTCGAAGAAAAACAACAACAGAAAGGAAACAACGCCGGAAAACAACAATACGAACAAGAAAAAGAAGCGAAAAAACTCGAGCGGCAACGAAAGCGGCGAATTGAAGAAATTGAAAATGAAATTACCCAGCTTGAAGAAACAATCGCCGACATTGAACAACAGTTATGCGAACCTGACATATACGAAGATTTCCAAAAAGCACAACAACTTACAAAAGAAAATGAAAAAATGAAAGAAAAACTAGAAGCACTAATGGCGGAATGGGAAGCACTTCATACATCACAATAATAACTGCTAGTAACATCCATCGTTTTCGTAAGCGATGGATGTTTTTATTATCCACAGTTTTTCACACAATTACTCCCTTTAAAATCAAGTTATTCACGCTGTTTTCCACATTATCCACAAAAAACAGGAGAAAAATCCCCACCTACTTGTGGTTAACATCTCCTTGATATGTAAAACTTCGTTCTTATTTTCCACAATATTCACGGTTTGTGGATAAAAATATTCACATTCAAACATTTTTTCAAAAAAGAAAACCCCTCTTGACAACAAAAGGGGTTCTCTTCTCATTCTAACTCTAAACTTGGATTCGCATTTAGCGACATCGTCGCGTATTTGCCTTTTTCAAATAATATCGTTCCAGCTGCAGCAATCATCGCTGCATTATCGGTACAAAGGGAAAGCGGTGGAATAACAAGTTCCACTCCTTTCAGCTCAGCCATTTTCCGTTCTAGTTCGGTTCGTAACCCTCGGTTCGCCGCAACTCCACCGGCTAACAACACTTGGCGAACTTTATATACTTGAGCAGCTTTCACTGTTTTCGTCACTAACACGTCGATGACGCTCGCTTGAAAACTTGCGGCCATATCTTTTGCCTCAATCGTTTCCCCGCGTTGATGAGCATTATGCAGCGTATTAATGACAGCCGATTTTAGCCCACTAAAGCTGAAGTCGTATGAATCCTCTTCCAGCCACGCCCGCGGCAAATCAATCGTCACCTTTCCCTCGTGAGCCAGCCGGTCGATATGAGGTCCACCTGGATACGGAAGCGAGAGCGCTCGTGCTACTTTATCATACGCCTCTCCAGCTGCATCATCCCGTGTTTCCCCGATGACTTCAAACTCCCCATGCTCCTTCATGTAAACGAGCTCTGTATGCCCTCCAGACACAACAAGCGACAATAACGGAAATTTCATTTCTGTGACAAGGCGGTTCGCGTAAATATGCCCAGCAATATGATGAACACTAACTAACGGAAGCTGATGGGCAAACGCTAACGCCTTTGCTGCATTGACACCGATCAAAAGCGCACCGACAAGGCCAGGCCCTTGTGTCACCGCAATCGCATCCAACTCAGAAAAAGAAAGATTTGCCTCGTTCATCGCTTGTTCTATTACTAGTGTAATTTGTTCCACATGGTGACGCGACGCTACCTCAGGAACAACTCCACCAAAACGCTTATGGCTCTCAATTTGTGAGGCGACGATATTCGACATAATTTCTCTTCCGTTTTTCACTACAGCAGCAGCCGTTTCATCACAACTCGTCTCTATTCCTAGTACATAAATATCTTTCTTCACGTTAAATTCACCCACATTACAAGAGCATCTTCTTGGTTATCTGGATAATACCTTTTACGGATTCCTCCATTTAAAAACCCTAATTTACGGTACAACGATTGTGCAACATTGTTAGAGACACGCACCTCTAATGTCATCGTCACCGCGCCGAGTTGCTTGGCGATTTCCATCATCTTGCGCATGAGCGCTTCCCCTAACTTTTTCCCGCGATATTCCGGTAATACCGCAACGTTCGTAATATGTGCTTCATCAATGACGACCCACATGCCACAGTACCCGATAATCCGACCGTCATGCTCCATGACGACATACTTAGCATATCGGTTATGAACGAGTTCGTTATAAAAAGCTTCTCGACTCCAAGGAAGCGTAAACGAAGTTTTTTCAATCGCCAACACCCCGTCAAGATCATCCAGCGTCATCGGACGAAAGTTAATCTCCATAACGATTTTGCTCCTTCTGCTTCGCAAGCCAATTCGCTTCTGCTTCCGCAAGTCGGACATAGTTCGGAACAAACGAATGGACCGCTTCAGGTTCTTTTTGCATTCCAAGAAACGCTAATTCGCTTGGACGCGGCAACTGCAACGGAGCAGGGGAAAAGAAAGCCGCCGTCCCAAGTGCCTCCGCCAAAGTTGCTTGATGCAAAGCAAGATCTCCACCTAAAAATAGAACAGGTTCATTTTTTTCACGTAAGTATTGCGCCCATTCACTTGCCAAGACAAGACGGTCACTTTCCACACACTCAAGCTGGCCTTCGCGATAGCGATACAATCCTGTATAAATTTGTCCTCTTCTTGCATCGAATAGCGGGGAGAGAAATCCGTGAAAGTACCGTCCGTTAGCTGCAAGTATTTCAAGGCTAGAAACACCTACGATCGGAATACTCAACGTCCATGCTAGCGTTTTGGCAATTGTGACACCGATCCGCACACCTGTATAAGAACCTGGTCCCTTCGCTACAACAATTAAATTAAGCGCTTGAGGGACGATACGACAATCTGCCATTAGTGATTGAATGGCCGGCATCGCACGCGTAGAGTGGTCTTTTTTTATATTCGTGATCACTTCCCCTTTGACAACCCCATTTTCCACTAGCGCAATTCCCATTACCGCATTCGATGTGTCAATCGCCAATACATTCATGTCTCAACAATCTCCTTACATAGCTGTTCATATCGTTTCCCAATCGGGTCAAGAACAATTTTCCGTTCCGATTCTCCTTGATGATATAAATAAATCCATAATAATTCATGTGGGAGTTGCGGTTGAATCAAATGGGCCCATTCAATGACAGTAACACCGCCACCATCAAAGTATTCATCAAATCCTAAATCTTCAAACGTATCTTCTAATCGATATACATCCATATGATATAGAGGAAGGCGACCTTGATACTCTTTCACAATGGTAAATGTTGGGCTATTAATTGTCCGTGTAATTCCTAATCCTTTGGCCAATCCTTTCGTAAATGTAGTTTTCCCTGCCCCTAAATCGCCTTCTAGTGCAATAACATCGTTTTCTTTTAGTTTTTCTCCTAATTGAGAGGCAAACTCTAGTGTTTCCTCAACGGAGTGTACAATATGTTCATAACGTTTCATAATTGTTCACCTAGCTCAGATTAAGATGGAGAATTTATCGATCAATGAAAAATAAAGGCACGCTCACTTCTGTTGTTCAATATGCTATCTCGACAAATGCGAGGCATTGGTTATGATGGATAGCCTGCGTTTGACATTGTACCATATTATAGCTAGTAGTTGCTACTTTTCGGATAAGGCTAAACATAAAAAAGTCCTTAGGAAAGCTTTTTCCTAAGGATGTCACTCTATTTTATACAAAGGGGGAATGGGGTAGAAAAAGACACAAAAAAAGACGAAACTGCATCGTTTCGTTTGGAATGGCGGTCCCGACGGGACTCGAACCCGCGATCTCCTGCGTGACAGGCAGGCATGTTAACCACTACACTACGGGACCATTATTTGGTTGCGGGGGCAGGATTTGAACCTGCGACCTTCGGGTTATGAGCCCGACGAGCTACCGGGCTGCTCCACCCCGCGATGATAAAAGGTAAATAAAATTTTTATTATGCTCAATGTCTCTAGCCGTCCCGCTCTCAATAAGCTTATTCAAAATGTGGATCGAGCGGTACGCTGATGCGAGTTCGAGGAGGATTATTCGTCCTGTCCCTTCCTCTACTAGCATATTCAAAGAAGCTAAATGCGTCGGGACAACTCGCAGTAAATTCATAGATGCGTTGCTCGTTGCTCCACCCCGAGATGATAAAAAACCATAAATTCAGCCTAGCGACGTCCTACTCTTGCAGGGGCGCTAGCCCCAACTACCATCGGCGCTGGAGAGCTTAACTTCCGTGTTCGGGATGGGAACGGGTGTGTCCTCTCCGCTATCGTCACTAGGCGAATGAAGGGTTGTTCCTTCAAAACTAGATAACAGGGCTCAGAAGAAAAGGAGTCGCCTACGCTTTTCGTGATGCCTAACTTCGGCTTTTCGTT
>NZ_JAPSMC010000051.1 GCF_026847645.1 Anoxybacillus sp. J5B_2022 | reverse complement strand
ATATTCTAAAAAAAAAAGCAAAACATGTCAATAATTTATTTAAAAATTTATAATATTTTAACAAATTAACTTCCCTATAGTTAAACATTATAAAAACAATAAAACCCCTAGAGCCTCTTGCCCTAGGGGGTGTTCGTTTATTTCAACCATTCGGTATGGAAAATGCCTTCTTTGTCGATGCGTTCGTATGTGTGCGCACCGAAGCAGTCGCGCTGTGTGTGCTTGGATTAGTACTGTCCTTGAAGTGATTCCAGCTGTATTTGATAATAGAATTTTGAGCCACACTGATTACATCTTTGTGCGCCACTTCCAACTTAGTGAATGGTGAATCTGATGCATCTTGACAAAGAGCATTCAGAAGCATGATTTCACCCGAAAAATGCTACATCAAGGTGTTTCGATAGACATCAAGCCTATCATACCTCTCACTCCATATCAATACGGTATTTTTCACTGGAAATGGGGTGCTCACGTTTCCATAAGCGAAGTGGCTCAATGTTATATGAGCAAAGCAAAAACAATATCAATTCATATAGCAAGCAATATGCCGTCAACTATTTCGGTTAAATTCTTCTTGTGTAATTTTTAATTGATTTTTTAAGATGTCCTTCCAAAGACGAACAGGAATTTCTTTTCCCAATGAATGGCTTACTTTTGTTTTTAATACTTCCCCGTTCACAAATTTCCGATAATAATAATGATCCGCCCCTTTTTTGTATTGTTCCCATCCGTTACGCTCTAGATACCGTTTTAAATCTCTAAATTTCGGCAACGTCTTCTCCGAACAATAAATGCTCTATATCATCTAATGATTCGCAAAGCAAAATGCGTAACGCGTAGGGAATAAGGGATTGCGTATTTTTCGCTTCGAACATTAGCGGATGATGGATGAAATCTTCGGCAAATTCGCGCGCTGCAACAGCAGCCGCACGACGACATTCCGCTTCCGTTTCTCCCATCGCATAATCGTTGATTGGTTCAATCCAAGCCGTAAAGCTTCCATCCTCTTCTTTTCTCATATCGACACGGAACTTATACGGTTCGAGAATCTGTGCGAGGAGCATACGATTGAGAAACACACCGTCTGTCTCATTTTTTTTACGGGCTTTCACTAAAGAAGGAATGCATTTCTGCAAATCATCAAAAATATGCGTAAAGTTTTGTCTTGCAACTGTAAAACGATATTCTTTTAACATGCTCATCCCTCCTCACCTCCTATAGTATCATAATATGTACAATTTGTACATTATGTACACATTAAACAACTATTTTAGACTACGCTCTAAAAAAGGAAATAAAAAAACCCTAGAGCCACTTGCCCTAGGGGGTGTTCGTTTATTTCAACCATTCCGTATGGAAAATGCCTTCTTTGTCGATGCGCTCGTATGTGTGGGCGCCGAAGTAGTCGCGTTGGGCTTGGATAAGGTTCGCTGGCAATGTTTCCATCCGATAGCTGTCGTAGTAGGCTAAGGCGCTTGCGAACGCTGGTACTGGAATGCCGCGCATCGCTGCGGTTGCGACGATTTCGCGGAGCGACTGTTGATAGTTTTCGACGATTTCTTTAAAGTATGGGTCCAGTAATAAGTTTGGCAGCGCCGGGTCGCGGTCATACGCTTCTTTAATTTTTTGCAAAAATTGGGCACGAATGATGCAGCCGCCGCGGAAAATCATTGCGATATTCCCGTATTGTAAATTCCAGTTATATTCTTCCGATGCGGCTTTCATTTGCGCAAAGCCTTGGGCGTACGAGCAAATTTTGCTCATGTAAAGCGCGCGGCGTACCGCTTCAATAAAATGCGCACGATCTCCTTCATACGGTTTCACGGCAGGACCAGCTAATAGCTTGCTTGCTTTCACACGCTCGTCTTTCATCGCGGAAATGAAACGAGCGAATACCGATTCCGTAATAATTGGAAGCGGAACACCTAAGTCGAGCGCGTTTTGGCTCGTCCATTTTCCTGTTCCTTTTTGCCCTGCTTTGTCTAAAATAACATCAACAAGCGGCTTGCCTGTTTCCTCATCGATTTTTGTGAAAATGTCTGCCGTAATTTCGATTAAATAGCTATCTAATTCCCCTTTATTCCACTCGGCAAATACTTCATGAAGCTCTTGGGCGTTTAAGCCGAGCACATGCTTTAATAAAAAGTATGCTTCGGCAATTAATTGCATATCGCCATATTCAATGCCGTTATGCACCATTTTTACGTAATGGCCGGCACCGTCTGGACCGATGTACGTCGTGCACGGCTCGCCGTCCACTTTTGCGGCAATCGCTTCGAAAATTGGGCGAACGAGTTCGTGCGCTTCTTTTTGTCCGCCCGGCATAATGGACGGTCCTTTCAACGCCCCTTCTTCTCCACCAGAAACGCCTGTCCCGATAAAATGAATGCCAAGTTCCGCAAGCTCTTTATTGCGGCGTTGTGTATCTTTAAAGTACGTATTACCGCCGTCGATGACGATATCGCCTTTTTCTAAATGCGGCTTTAATTGCTCAATCGTTGCGTCTGTTGCCGCACCAGCTTTTACCATCAACAAAATTTTGCGCGGCTTCTCAAGCGCGTTAACAAACTCTTCGATGCTATATGTACCGACGACATTTTTCCCTTTCGCTTCTTGTAAAAACTCATCTGTTTTTTCACGCGAACGGTTATATACAGCTACCGAATACCCGCGGCTTTCAATATTAAGCGCCAAATTTTTCCCCATGACCGCTAAACCGATCACACCAATTTGTTGTTTCGCCATAGTAAACGTTCCTTTCTATTTTTGTTTGTTCAACAAAGAACATACCATAGTCCATTTTTTCATTCAAGTTTTATGTGTAAAAGAAAAGAGCCCTTTGTTCGGACTCTTTTCCTTCCATTTAATACCCGCCATATGGATATGGCGGATAATACGGATAGTACGGGTAATGGTGGTGATGCGGATAATACGGGTAATACGGATAATATGGGTAATGCGGCCCGTGCGGATAACAGCCGCCGTGTCCCGGATACCCTCCGTGTTGCCATTGTTGTCTGTCCATCGTTCATTCCTCCTCTAGGCTTTCATTCGCTTATAGCATATGCACCTAAGGAAAATGTGTATAGGCGGGTACCTAGTATTTATGGACAAACTCAATAATGGCTTTATCGATCGGCAGCCAGCCTTTATACCCTAAATGTATTGTATCTTTTAAAAAGTACGGGTCATATTCGTGGCTGCTTAAATCAAGTACCGGGAACCCTTCTTTTTCAATTTGCTGTTTGATTTTTTTGTAATAACCTTCCCGATCTTTTTTGCTTAATCCCATGTAATCATACCAATAACCATTGACAGGTACAGATACAAATAAAGGTTTCGCTTTCGCCTCTTTTAATACGTCGAGCACCATTTGAAAATCCTGATATTCAGGAGAAACAAGTAAACTGGAGTTTTTCCTGAATCCTCTCAGCTGTTCGATTTTTGGCTTAATTCTTTTGTTGTAGTAAAAATTATCAATGTAAAAACGATTGTTCGTGCTTTTCGCTTTCGCCATCTCGGCCGCATTTCTTTCTAGCTCGTCCCACGTTTTATTTTTCACTAGAGCCGGTTGCGGATGAAGTGTAGTCAACGGCACATCCAAAATAGCATGCAATAAATCCCGTTTTTCCAGCACTTTTACAAAAAGAATGGCAACCGGCTTAATCATCGCTGCCTTCATTTGCGTTTTTTTGTCTTTATGAATTTTCGCTTTCAACAAAGTCGCTAACATCGCATCATTTTTTACAACATCAAACGTCAATAGACGTTTCGCACCTTCAATTTGCAACTTTTCGCTCACCTTCGGTTCGAGTGCAAACTTATAAGCTTGCAGTGTCGAAAAGTTGGCGCTGAAAGACTCCTGGGTTGCACCCTGCCGGTAAAACCACTGCGGCGAAAGGATAAATAAAAGTTTTTTATGCTTTAGCTCGTTTTTTTGATCCGCGAAATTTAGAAAATGAACAAAAGATTGCATTCCGCCCCTTCCCACGAGAAACGGAGTAACGCCGATCGGATTCACTTTAAAATAATTGGACGGGTGGAAGGTATCAAGTCGCGACAATTCCGACGAACCGTAGATCGGCAAATATTTTGGGCTTTCGAGCATTTTCTTTTGAATAATTTCTCCTTGAAATATTTCAAAATCGAGGTCAACGGCCTCCTCTTCCACCTTTTTGTCCGTAATCATTGGCAGAAGATACTGGTTTGGGATAAAAAGAATAAAGCAAAAAAGGACGATAGCCGCTATTAGCGGGCTAAATGACGGTCGTTTCATACCCAATTCTCCAATATTGCAATAATCTTATTCGGAGTAGACCATTGTTCTCGATCCACCTCGGAGATGCCGACGCGGATTCCTAATCTCTCCTCAATTCCCATGAGCAATGACACCATGCCAAACGAATCGAGCAGCCCTTCTTCAAACAACTCGATATCTCCATTTTCTTTCACAACGTCTGTTTGGCAAATTTCTTCCAAAAGATCAAGAACAGTATTTTTCATATCCATTTCTCTTCCTCCATCTCCATTAAAATAATCGACCTGAAAAAATTAAAAACCCAAAACAGATGACATGGAACGTGATGATGATCGATAAAACTTCTGTCACTTTATTTTTCTTCCAAATCTTCCACTGTTTATTCTTCCGTTCAAAATAATCGTAAGAAATCATGAGTGCCGCATGGTAAAGTCCGTAGGCGACATAATGAAGTTCAAGCCCATGCCATACTCCCATAAGAAAAAACAATAAAAAATATCCGATGTACGAAACGGTATAGCGGTTTTGAATCCATTTTTTCTTCATCATCCAAAAGACAAACCGCATATACACATAATCTCTAAACCAAAACGATAGCGACATATGCCATCTGTTCCAAAAATCTTTTATGTTTCGGCTCATAAACGGCAGATTGAAATTTTCCGGTGTTTTCACTCCCATGATATAGCTTGCACCAATGGCGAACGCGCTATATCCGGCAAAATCAAAAAATAAATAAAGACTATACGCATACATATAAATAAACGTCGAAAGAGGTGTATGCGCTTGAATAAACGGCGTTTCGATCACCCGATCGTTGATGACGTAAGCAATAATAAATTTATACAAAAAACCTAAAAAGATTTTGTTGATTCCTTTGTATAAAAGAAGACGGTATTCTTCCCGCGTCGGGATCGTCTCCATATCTTTTTGAAACCGTTTAAACCGATCGATCGGTCCTGACGAAATTGTTGGAGAAAACAACAGAAACGTCAACTGTTCTTTTAGCGTCGCTGTTTTCAATGCCCCGTCCCTCATGTCGATAATCATTTGCACCGTTTTAAACGTTAAATAAGAGATTCCTAAAAATCCGACGATGTTGCTTACGTCCCATACCGGAAGCAATTTCGTCACAAGCAACGGAACGAGCGCTAGAAACACCACCGCATAGAAAACGCCTGCTTCGTTTTTTTCTTTTCGATAAGCAGCGTACCAATTAACTAAAATGACTTGCCAAACAATATAGACAATAAACGAAACGAGTTGATGGATGTCCGATGCAAACGCTAAAAGAAGAATAACAGCGTGCACCAACGAGTTGTACACGATGCTCCTTTTTTCTTTATACCCGAGCACAACTACAGGAACGAACAAAATCCCGAGTATCATAAAAAAAGAAAACGACGAATACGGTATCATACGCTAACCTCATTTGCAATTTTTTTTCGATCTGCTTTGCCGTTGTTCGTCATCGGCAAAGAGGAAACGTAAACAAATTTTTTCGGAATCATATATGCTGGCAATAGCTGCTGCAACTCTTTTTTCAAATGGGCAGTCAATTGGTATTCTTTTTCAAATGGATGCTTTTTCGGCACGAGCACAGCCGTTAAGTATTGGCATTTATTCTCTTTGTAAACAGGCACAACAACTGCGCTTTCGACGAGCGAAAGTTTCCGCAATTGCGCCTCAATTTCTTCAATTTCCATTCGATACCCATTTAATTTAATTTGAAAATCAAGCCTTCCCGCACAAAATAACCATCCACTTTTCTTATAGCCGACATCGCCGGTTTTATATGCCGGTTGGTTATGATAGCGGAAAAACGCTTTGTTTGTCAGCTCTTCGTTCCGCCAATACCCTTTACTAACGCTTTTTCCAGTAATAATCATTTCTCCTTTTTCTCCGTCCTCTACCTCTTTGCCATTTTCATCGACGATAAAAATTTCCACATCTTTCTTTGCTCTGCCAACCGGAAGCGCTGGATACTCGCTTAAAATTTCTTCCGTAATCTCAACGCTTGTGACAGCAACCGTTGCTTCTGTCGGTCCGTATGTGTTGTAAACAACCGCGTTCGGAAACCGCTGTTTTAATTTGCGTGCCGTTTCATTCGGCAACATCTCCCCGCAAAATAAAAAGGTTTCCAAAAACGGCAACATTTCCGCCGAAAAACGTTCATCCATTAAACACATTTCCGCAAAGGAAGGAGTAGACGTCCAGACGTGAATATGGGATGCTTGCAACGATTCAAACAGCCATTTCGGATTGGCAATAAGCTCTTTTGAAATCGTCCATAACGTTCCGCCTAAATAAAGGCAAGGATATACATCCATCACCGACAAATCAAACGAAAACGGCGCTTGGTTCAAAAACCGCTGGCGTTCTTTTAACCCGAAATCAGACACCATCCAGTCGACAAAGCTGGCTAAATTGTTATAGCTAATTTGCACCCCTTTTGGGTTTCCGGTGCTGCCAGATGTATAAATAATGTAAAAGTTTTGTTCGCCGGTAACGAATTGATCGATAGGTGGATGCTGTCCTTCATAGGAAGCGATGGCCGCTTTTATTTCCTTCTCGTCGAGCATGAGGCAATGGCTATAAGTTTTCAACGTTTCCGGTACACTTCTTGGCGTTAAAAACAACGACGCTCCGGAATCGTCCATGATTTTTTTCACCCGCTCTTCGGGAATGCTCGTATCTACCGGAATATACGCCCTTCCGGATTTCACTGCCGCTAAAAAGCAAACGAGCATCAATGGCTCCATATGCCCATAAACGATCACTGGAGCATTGTCGTTCATTTTTTCACATAGAAAGGCAGCGAGCGCGTCCGAATATGTGTCGAGCTCGCTATATGTCAGCTCATTTCCATTAGAAGAAATGGCGACGCGGTCTGGAGCAATTTGTGCCCATTTCTTTATTTGGGTATATAGTTCCATGAAAATCCCCCTTTAAAACTCATTGTAAATAAACGCACTAGAGTTCGTCGTTTTAAATCCATAAATCATTAATAACCCTAGTAAGATCAGTAAATAGTACGACATTTTTACCGTCCAACACACATAAGGCAACTGAAAAAACGTCTTTATCTTTTTCATCATAGTCCCCATACGTCCCCCTCCTGCTTCAACAACATAATACATGAAAATGAAAAACAGATTAAAAGAAAAATAGAAGTTTATTCATCCTTTAAGATACCAACAAAGCCACATCATGTAAACGTAAAGAAGCCACTAGTTAGTGGCTTCTATCTGTTCTTTCAAGTCCATTGCGCCTTCTAAACTCATAAATAAACGGTTCGGATCCAACAGCGTAATAAGCCGCTCCGGCAAATTCGCAACACCAGTAAAATACGGGGCGTTTCGGTAGGCAAGTAGATTCACTTGCTTGATCGCTTCTTCTGGAAGGTCGATAATTTCTTTTGCTTCATCGACAATAAACGCTACCGTCAATTGTTCGGTGTGAACGACGACTAGCCGCGTTTTTTCCGTCCGATCGTATGGACGGCGATAAAAAATACGCGTTGTATCCAATACAGGCACTAACTCCCCACGAATGCGAACAACCCCAACGACATACTCCGGCATATGCGGAATCACCGTTGGTTCGCTCATTTTTTCAATCGATACGACGTATTCAACAGGAATGGCATACTGTTCCTGATCGAGTTGAAAAACGATTACTTTTCCCACTTCATTTCTCCCCCATCTTATGCACTACCTTTATTATACGATAAGCATTCGGAAAGACAAAGAGCATCCGCTGCGGATGCCCTTATTTCGCCACTTCTTCAATAATCGCAATAACCATTTCTGCTGTTTTCACTAGCTCCTCGATCGGCATGCGCTCGTTTGTCGTATGAATGTCCTCATATCCGACCGCTAAATTGACCGTTGGAATGCCAAAGCCTGCGATGACGTTCGCATCACTGCCCCCGCCGCTATGCAGAAGTTCGCATGGACGACCGATTTTCGCCGCCGCCCGTTTGGCGATTTCCACGACATGGTCGCCGTCGCTGAACTTAAAGCCAGGGTACATCACTTCCACTTCGACATCGGCGCGGCCACCCATTTCCACGGCGACCGTTTCAAACGCCTCTTTCATTTTCGCCACTTGCGCTTCCATTTTTTCTGGGACAAGCGAGCGCGCTTCCGCTAAAATATCGACACGGTCGCAGACGATGTTCGTTTGTGTTCCACCTTCAAAACGGCCGATGTTCGCCGTCGTTTCCTCATCGATACGACCAAGTGGCATTTGCGCAATCGCTTTAGAAGCAATTGTAATCGCTGATACGCCGCGCTCCGGCGCAACGCCCGCATGCGCCGTTTTTCCGTGCACAACGACTTTTAATTTCGCTTGCGTCGGTGCTGCGACGATAATATTGCCGACTTTGCCATCGCTATCTAACGCATAGCCGAATTTTGCTTGAATAAGCGACGGATCAAGCGCTTTCGCCCCGACAAGCCCGGACTCTTCTCCGACAGTAATAATAAACTGAATCGTACCGTGCGCGATGTTTTGTTCTTTTAGAACACGAATCGCCTCGAACATTGCTGCCAAGCCGGCTTTATCGTCCGCTCCTAAAATCGTCGTACCATCTGTAACAACATAGCCGTCTTGAATCGACGGTTTGACACCTTTCCCAGGTACGACGGTATCCATATGCGACGTAAAATAAATTGGATCTACTCCTTCTTTTGTCGCTGGCAACGTACAAATTAAGTTGCCCGCGCCATGACCGGTTTTTTCAGTCGTATCATCTTCCACAACATGCAATCCAAGCGCTTCAAACTTTCGCTTCAATACTTTCGCAATCTCACCCTCATATTTCGTTTCCGAATCAATTTGCACAAGCTCTAAAAATTCATCGACTAAACGCTGTTCATTTACCATGTCACTAGCCTCCCTATATGTATGGAAAAAATGCTATACAAAAAAAGTATACACGATTGCCACGCAACTGTCATAGGCAAAAAACCTCCGCAAAACGCGGAGGGAAACGCTACAGCGGAATGTTGCCATGTTTTTTCTTCGGCCGCTCCTCGTGCTTGTTTCGAAGCATCTCGAGCGCCTGAATGAGCTTGATTCTCGTATCGCGCGGGTCGATGACGTCATCGACCATCCCGTATTTTGCGGCGACGTACGGGTTGGCGAATTTGTCGCGATATTCCTCGATTTTTTGCGCCCGCGTTTCTTCTGGGTTTGGGCTGTTTTCGATTTCGCTTGCGAAAATAATGTTCGCTGCCCCTTGTGGACCCATCACCGCGATTTCCGCATTTGGCCATGCATACACGACGTCGGCGCCGATCGATTTACTGTTTAAGGCCACATACGCCCCACCATACGCCTTCCGTAAAATGACAGTGATTTTCGGCACGGTCGCTTCCGAGTAAGCGTACAAAATTTTCGCCCCGTGGCGAATGATGCCTCCATGCTCTTGTTTAACGCCAGGGAAAAAGCCGGTGACATCTTCGAACGTAATAATCGGAATATTAAACGAGTCACAAAAACGAATAAAGCGCGCCGCTTTATCGGACGAGTCAATATCAAGTCCCCCTGCCATAAACTTCGGCTGATTGCACACAAGCCCGACGACTTCTCCTTTGATGCGAGCAAACCCGACGACAATATTTTTCGCAAAATCTTTTTGTACTTCCATAAATGATCCTTCATCAACGACTTGCAACACAACATTGCGCACATCATACGGTCTTACCGCATCGACTGGAATCGCATCCGCTAAATCCGGGCGGTAATCGTCATCATCTGGTACAGGGACAACCGGCGGCTTTTCCTGGCAATTTTGCGGAAGGTAGCTTAACAATCGGCGCACTTGGGCGAGCACTTCTTCTTCCGTTGCTCCTGAAAAATGGGCATTGCCGCTAATCGTATTATGAACGCGCGCGCCGCCTAAATCTTCAGCGCTAATTTTCTCCCCTGTCACCGTCTCGATTACTTTTGGACCGGTAATAAACATTTGGCTCGTTTTTTCGACCATGAACACAAAATCGGTAATCGCTGGCGAATAAACCGCACCGCCGGCACATGGCCCCATAATAACCGAAATTTGCGGAATGACACCAGAGTAAATCGAGTTGCGGTAAAAAATATGCCCATACCCGTCTAATGACAGAACCCCTTCTTGAATGCGCGCGCCGCCGGAATCGTTCAAGCCGATAACTGGCGCTCCTGTTTTCGCTGCTAAATCCATAATATTAGCAATTTTTTTGGCGTGCATTTCCCCTAATGCCCCGCCAAAGACCGTAAAGTCTTGTGAAAAAACGAACACCGTCCGGCCGTCAATTTTGCCGTAGCCGGTCACAACGCCATCGCCCGGCCCTTTTTTTCCTGCCAACCCAAAATCGGTGCAGCGATGTTCAATAAACGGATTCAGCTCAACAAACGTCCCTTCATCTAAAAGAAGGTCAATCCGCTCGCGAGCCGTGAGTTTCCCTTTCGCGTGCTGCTTTTCGATTTTGTCGTCGCCGCCGCCGAGCTCAATTTCGCGCCGCCGGTCATACAGCTCGTTAATTTTATCGTACATATCTGTCATTTTTGCTGCACCCCCGCGCCCGTTTTTTCGCAAAGTTCATATAGAACGCCGTGAGCGGATTTCGGATGCATAAACGCGACTAACGCTCCTCCTGCGCCCGTTTTCGGCGCATCGTGAATCATGCGAATCCCCTTTGTTTTCAATTCATCAATGCGCGCCTGAATGTCATCGACGCCAAGCGCCACATGGTGAATCCCTTCTCCCCGTTTAGCAATGAACGTCGCCACCGCGCTATCTGACGATGTCGGCTCGAGCAGTTCAATCTTCGATTCTCCTAACTTCAAAAAAGCGACTTTTACTTTTTCCGACTCCACTTCTTCGATGCCAAGCAATTCAAGCTTTAATGTATCTACATAAAATGGCAACGCTTTCTCAATCGATGTAACTGCAATACCAATATGGTCAATTTTTTTTACTTGCATTTCTCTCTCCGCTCCCCTTTGCTGTAAAGATTCACAAACGTTTAGTTTCGACTTTTCGACAAAAAATCCTGCCAACCGCTGCAACGATAGCAACAAATTTTTCGCTTGTCCGTAATGAAAAATAGCGATACAATGATCAGTGGTAACATTTTTTACAGGGAGGATGCTTTATGTCCCGCAAAAAAACTCAAAAATTAGTCGTATATTTAATGCTTGGTTCAATGCTATTGACGACGCTGTTAACAGGCATTAGCATGTGGTTTTGATAAAAAGGGCGATTTTATATCGCCCTCTTTTGTTAGAGTTAGAGCGCCCCATACCTTTTGGCGATCGCGGCAAACGGCTCTTTACTGCGGACGATCAATACTTTCGCGCCGATCGGCACTTTTTCATACAACGCTTCGACATCGCCTTTGTGCATTCTCACACAGCCTTGCGTAATATATTTTCCAATCGATTGCGGATTGTTTGTCCCGTGAATCCCATACGTTCGGCCGTCGGTGCCGTACGCGTCAAAACCGATCCATCTCGTTCCGAGCGGGTTATTCGGCGCCCCGCCAAGGATGTTTTTCTTTCGATAATACGGATTTTTCGCTTTTACTTTGACAGTAAATAGCCCTTCTGGCGTTAAGTTGGTCGCCACACCTGTCGCTACCGGATAAACGGACTGTATTTTTCCGTTTTGAATAAAGGCAAGCTGGTTCGTCGCTTTATTGACAATGATCAACGGTGGACGCGTCGCCGCTGCCGAAACCGACCAAAACGAAGAACAAACGAGCAGCAATACAAGCAGAAAACGCATATGAAATCACCCTTTGCTTTTCTTTGTAGTTTACGGCAAAAGGGCGACAAGCATGCACGTTATTGCGGCGCGCGAAATTGGCTTTTAATGATTAAATATTGCTCAAGCTCTTTGACTAAATGAAAGAGCGCCGCTCTCTCTTCAAACTCTTCGCGCGTTTTAGGAAGCGGCATCGTTTCAAACCGCTTTTTCATTTCGTTTAGTTGGCGCAAAAACCGATCCGCTGTATTGCCCGGATGAATCGCATCGCTTAATTCATCAATAAAATCGGCAATCATATTGCGTTGGTCGACCGTATATGTAAGCGACGTGACAAGCGGCAATACCCGCTCCATGATTTCCAACTGTTTTTCGCGCATACGAAAATAATGGTAATATCCTTCTTCGTTCCGCAAAACATGATTTTCCATGTTGCGTAGTGCCGCTTGTTTTGCTTTTTGCAGAACGTCTACGGCAAGCGCCAGCTCTTTCCCGTCCCAGCTGCTTTCATTTGTCCGCAAATAGCGGACGATCTCCTTAAAAATAATGCGAAATAAGTCCTCGATGATGCGCTGGTACTCTTTTAGTTCCTTTTCAACGCTCGGCATATAGAGATTGACAAGCAACGCTACGCCGATGCCAATGATAATGAGCAGCAGTTCATTGACGACGATCGGCAGCGTAAACTGCTTTGCCGCATAAAAATGAAGAATAATGACCGAGCTTGTCGCAATCCCATCGGTCACTTTTAGCCTTACCGTCACCGGAATAAACGTGAGAAGCAACAACCCGATCGTCCATGGATGATAGGCAATGCCTTTAAAAAAAACGAACGAAAACAACATCGCGATAACACAGGCGACAAACCGCGCCCATGCCGTTTGCAGCGATTTCTTTTTCGTTACTTGAATGCATAAAAGCGTAATAATTCCGGCGGACGCGAAATTATGCAGGCCAAGCCATTGGGCAATGCTAATGGAAAGCGCTGTGCCGATTGCCGTTTTGGCGGTACGGTATCCAATTTTCAGCATAATTTGTATCCCTCATTTTTGTTCAAAGGTAAAGAAGCCGAGAATGCAGGCTTCTTTACACTTCATCGCAATATTGATCAAAGGCGGCTTGCAGTTTTTGAATGACCGCAATCGGCTCGTACCCTTCAATTTCATGACGCTCAATCATCGTGCAAATTTTTCCGTCTTTTAACAGCGCAAACGACGGAGAAGACGGCGGGTAGCCTTCAAAATATTCCCTTGCTCTTGCCGTCGCTTCTTTATCTTGTCCAGCAAAAACGGTCACTAAATAATCTGGACGCTTATCGTAATGAATCGCATGCGCTGCCGCTGGACGTGCAATGCCGCCGGCGCAGCCGCAAACGGAATTAATCATCACTAGCGTCGTTCCTTTTCGTTTAAATGCTTCGTCTACTTCTTCCGGCGTGCGCAACTCCTCATAGCCTGCCGCCACCATCTCGCGGCGCGCTTGCTCGACGATGTCGTTAAAGAATTGAAATTGAAACATGTTCACACCTCCTGTCCGTTTCTTTTATCGTACCACATTTTTTCGCTATTCCCTACGCTCATATGCAGCAATTAGTTCTTGCACCGCTGCTGTGACCGCTTTCGTTCCTGACATGACAAGATTTTCAATGAGCGGTAATTTTTCTTTCACACGCGGATTGGCGAAAAAGCTTGTTTCTAAATAGTCTTTAATCATCGAATAAATCCAGTCTTTTAGTTGATGGCGGCGACGTGTTTCAAACACCCCCGATTGTTTTGTAACCGTAACAAATGTTTCAACGACGCGCCAAATGTCCTCAATTCCTTCACCGTGAAGCGCCGAACACGTATATGCTTTCGTTTCCCATCCCGGTGTTGCCGGACGCAAGTAATGGAGAAATTGGTTATATTCTTCTTTTGCCGCCAGCGCTTTCGGCTTGTTGTCTCCGTCCGCTTTATTAATGATGACCGCATCGACAAGCTCCATAATGCCTTTTTTCATTCCTTGTAGCTCATCCCCGGCTCCTGTGAGCGCCAAAAGCATAAAAAAATCAACCATGCCGCGCACGACAAACTCGCTCTGTCCAACGCCGACCGTTTCGACTAAAATGACGTCATAGCCAGCCGCTTCGCATAACAGCATCGTTTCGCGCGTTTTCCGGTGCACGCCGCCAAGCGTCCCGCCCGATGGCGACGGACGGATAAAGGCACGCGGATGACGCGCTAAGTTTTCCATTCGTGTTTTATCGCCAAGAATGCTGCCGCCAGTAATCGAGCTGCTCGGGTCGACGGCTAAGACGGCGACCCGATGTCCTCGTTCGCATAAAAACTGTCCGAACGCTTCAATAAACGTACTTTTTCCTGCTCCTGGCACGCCGGTAATGCCGATGCGAATCGATTTTCCGACGTACGGGAGCAATTCGTTTAAAATTTGCTGCGCCATTTCCATATGTTTCGCCGCATTGCTTTCGACAAGGGTAATCGCCTGCGCTAAAATCGTGCGGTCATTGTTTAATACGCCGTCAACATATTCCGCGACGGAGCGTTCTTTCCGCTTCACCCACCGCTTCGCTGCCGCTGTTTGGGACGGCTCGTCACTTCCCTTTACATACGCCGTTGCAAACTCATCCGTCTGCCCCTCAGGTACCCACTCTGGTCGAGATGTGCGCTCATTCATTGTGCCACTTCCTCATAGCCGAGCCGCTTATAAATTTCTTGTAGCACTTTTTCCGCCGCGGTCGGAATAATCGTTCCTGGACCAAAAATTGCCGCTGCCCCATGCTCATATAAAAATTCATAGTCTTGCGGCGGAATGACGCCCCCGACAACGACAAGAATATCTTCACGGCCTAATTTGCGCAATTCTTCGACGAGTTGCGGCAACAATGTTTTATGCCCTGCAGCAAGCGAGCTCATCCCAACGACATGAACGTCGTTTTCGACCGCTTGGCGCGCCGTTTCTTCCGGCGTTTGAAAGAGCGGCCCGATATCGACGTCAAACCCTAAATCAGCAAACGCCGTCGCAATGACTTTCGCCCCGCGGTCATGGCCGTCTTGTCCCATTTTCGCAATCATAATGCGCGGTCTTCGCCCTTCCAGCTCATAAAATTCATCCGTCATCTTTTTCACGCGCTCGATTTCTTCCTCGTTCGTAAACTCTGAGCTATACACGCCGCTAATCGAGCGAATAACGGCTTTATGGCGCTTCGCCACTTTTTCAATCGCGTACGAAATTTCACCTAACGTCGCGCGGGCGCGCGCGGCTTCGACCGCTAATTCCAACAAGTTTCCTTCCCCTGTTTCGGTCGCTTTTGTAATCGCATCTAATGCTTGCTGCACGCGTTCTTCGTCGCGAGAAGCGCGCAACTGTTTTAATTTTTCAATTTGTCGCTGCCGTACCGCTGTATTGTCGACTTCTAAAATGTCGATCGGCTCTTCTTTTTCCGGACGATATTTGTTCACGCCAATAATCGTTTCCGCCCCAGAATCAATTTTCGCCTGCCGTCTTGCCGCTGCCTCCTCAATTCGCATTTTCGGAAGGCCTGTTTCAATCGCTTTCGCCATCCCGCCTAAGCTTTCGACTTCTTCAATATGCTTCCACGCCCGTTTCATGAGTTCGTTCGTCAACGTTTCGACATAATACGAACCTGCCCACGGATCAATGACGCGGCAAATGCCTGTTTCATCTTGCAAATAGAGCTGCGTATTGCGGGCAATGCGCGCGGAAAAATCGGTTGGTAACGCGATCGCTTCGTCGAGCGCGTTCGTATGGAGCGACTGCGTATGCCCCATCGCCGCTGCATGCGCTTCAATCAGCGTGCGGACAACGTTATTGAACGGGTCTTGTTCGGTTAAACTCCAGCCCGATGTTTGCGAATGGGTACGAAGTGCTAACGACTTCGGATTTTTCGGGTCGAACGTTTTCATCATTTTCGCCCAAATGACACGCGCTGCTCGCATTTTTGCCACTTCCATAAAATAGTTCATGCCAATCGCCCAGAAAAACGATAGACGCGGGGCGAACGAATCGATGTCAATTCCTGCTTTTAGACCGGTGCGCACATACTCAAGCCCGTCCGCAAGCGTATACGCAAGCTCAATATCCGCCGGCGCCCCTGCTTCTTGCATATGGTAGCCGGAAATGCTAATGCTGTTGAATTTTGGCATATATTTGGCGGTATAGGCAAAAATGTCGGCGATAATACGCATCGACGTCTCCGGTGGATAAATGTACGTATTGCGTACCATATACTCTTTTAAAATGTCGTTTTGAATCGTTCCGGACAGCTTATCTTGCGTCACTCCTTGCTCTTCGGCTGTGACGATATAAAACGCCATAATCGGCAATACCGCACCGTTCATCGTCATCGATACCGACATTTGGTCAAGCGGAATGCCATCAAATAAAATTTTCATATCTAAAATCGAATCAATCGCCACTCCTGCTTTGCCGACATCGCCGACAACGCGCGGATGATCGGAGTCATACCCGCGGTGTGTCGCTAGGTCAAACGCGACCGAAAGACCTTTTTGCCCCATTGCTAAATTGCGGCGATAAAAAGCATTGCTTTCTTCTGCCGTCGAAAATCCAGCGTATTGCCGAATCGTCCACGGACGGTTGACGTACATCGACGGATACGGCCCGCGCAAATACGGCGGAATGCCTGGCATATAATCAAGAAAATCGAATCCTTCGATATCTTTTTGCGTATATAAAGGTTTGATTGCAATTTGTTCGTTTGTTTGGAACAAAAGATCATCGATCGATGCTTTCAGTTTTTCTTCGATCGCCTGTTTCCATTGTTGTTCGCTTACAAGATCTTTCGGACATTGCAAGGAAACGTTCGTAAAATCAACCTTTCTGCCCATCGAGAGCCACCCCCATCTCCTTCATAAACGCTACAAGCGTTTCATAGCAGTTCGAACCGATGTGAATAAACCCGTCAATCCCTGCTTGAACGAATGTATTTTCGATGTCAGGCGCTTGTTTTCCAGCGACATACAGTTTCAGCTGAGGATTCGCTTTTTTCAATTCCGCCGCAAGCGCTGGAACGGTATTGATATAGCTTTCATCGGTGCCGCAAACAATATAATGAGTTCCGCCCGCAGCAAGCGCTCCTTTTACTGCTTCCTCATTCGACATATAGCCGTCATTTTTAACGACGGCAAAACCGCCCGCTTCAAAAAAGCCGGTGATAAAATCGGCTCTCGCTTTATGGTTCGGAATCGCACCGAGGTTGATCAGATGCACCGTCGGACGTTTCCCGCTCTTTTCCAAGTGATGCTCCGCCGCTTTCCGCAGCTGCTCAAACGGCTCTGCCAAGCGCCATTGCCGAATCGGCTGAATCGCAATGGAAGGGCCGGCCGTTGCTAACGCGGCGTTTATGTCTTGAGCGGTCGCTCGACGTTGAGCGAAAGAAACAGCTGTTTGCATCCATGATGTTCCGCTAAATGTAACGTTTACTTCGTTGCCATGCACCTCATCGAGCGGCTGCTCAGAAGCGCTGCGTTGTTGCACCGGCGGTTCTGCTAAATTAGCGTAAAAGTTCGTGCCGACAATTTTTTCTTTGCGCATTTTCACATTTTGTTCGCGCAACTTAGCGACTTTTTCGACCTCCGCCTGCACAAATCCTTCTTCAAGCGCTTTTGTCATGCCGCCTTTTGCTTCGATTTGTTGGAACAGTTTCCATGCTTCTTCGGCGACTTGTACCGTCAATGTTTCCACATAATATGAGCCGCCAGCAGGATCAATGACTTTGCCAACATGCGCTTCCTCTAGCAAAATCAGCTGCGTATTGCGGGCGATTCTCCGCGAAAACTCATCGGCTGGCTGAATCGCTTCGTCAAACGGAGAAACATGGAGGCTGCTCACCCCGCCGACTACGGCCGCAAACGCCTCTGCCGTTGCCCGAAGCATATTGACGTACGGATCGTACACCGTTTTCGTAAAATGGGATGTGCGCGCATGAATCGCAATTTTTTGCGACTGTTCATTTCCGCCAAACGCCTGAACGATGCGGGACCAAATGAGACGGGCGGCGCGAAGCTTGGCGATTTCCATAAAGAAATTCGAACCGATCGCAAATGAAAAGCTGATGCGCTCCGCCGCTTCGTCAATCATCAACCCGCGTTCAAGGCATTCACTCATATATTCGACTGCTGTTGCAAATGCAAATGCCAATTCTTGCACCGCATTCGCCCCGCCATTATGATACGGTTCGCCGTGAACGATGATCGTTTTTATGCGAGGCATATGTTCTTCCGCCCATTTCGTGACATCGGCCATGACGTCATACAACGTGGAAAGCGATATCGAAAGCTCGCCTTTTTCTGCAAGTGCCGCGAGCGGATCCATGCCGATCGTACCACGCAAAGTATCGATTGGTATTTGCTGTTTTTGCAAATAGGTCGCAAATAGCGCTAAAAACGGAAGAGAACAAGCCCCCGCATCAACGCGAATCGAATAGTTTTGAAGAGAAATGCCGGAAAACATTGTTTCAACATCATGAAGCGACGTCACAGAGAACCCCAGTCGATCTAACACAAGATGAATTTCCGTTTGTCCTCTTGCTAGGTCGTGTTTAGCGATTTCGTTCCATTCGTTTGGGCTTGCTGCAAAAAGCTCTTGGCTGACCGTCCACGGCTTTCCGATATACCCATTCGGCTCCGTCCCGCGCACATAGCTTGGAAAGCCTGGATACTGTTCAAGCTCAAGCGGCTGAAGATCTCGTCTTGTATAAATCGGTTTCAGCTGCAATTGTTCATACGTCATCGAGTGCAATTTTTCAATCGGTTTTCCTTTTAACGATTTCTCGACTTCTTCTTTCCATTCCTCATAACTCGGAATAGGAAATGACACGTTTTTCATTGTCGAAAGATCCGCCACAAATAATCCCTCCCCTTTGTGCCTTGCCCGTTTAAAAGAAAGCGGTTACTTTATGAATTTTTTAAAACTTTCGCTATACATTTTTATTTTAGTATATATAAGCGGTACGGGCAATGAACAAAACTGTTTCGCATCGCCGCAAAAGGCGCATGCGCGTGAAAAAAGCCGATTTAATTATTTTTTCATTATAAAATACTCTTCAAATTCTGGAACCGGAACTTTATTAATAATCTCATAATATTCTTCATTTATTTTTAATATATTATCCAAGATGGTTATATTCGTTTTTTTACCATTAACGTCTTTTAATGTAAGGAAGTATAAATATCCTTTTATTTTCTCTCTCGTTTGTATTTTTTGCATTTCTAAACCATTCAATTTAGTTAAGATATCCTTGAATTTCTTGCGATCGTTTAATTCAATTTTTTTCCCTGTTCTACCTTCTGTTATTTGAATAGAAACAACATCTTTCTCCTTCATAAAGTAATCGATAGTTACTTTGTTATTTGCTGAACAACTAACCATAATTATACATCCTAACATTAGAATTAAAATTTTCCTCAATTTAATCCTCCTCTTTATTTTAAAATCTATACATTATAAATAATATCAAATTTTCCATAAAATATAAATATAATTATTTACAAATATTATGTATAATTGTAAAATTTATAATTGAAAACACTATTTTTTGGAGGTATTTCATGAAAAAAGTTAGGTACTTGTTTGGTCTAATGTTAATTTTCTTAATGTTCTTTAATTTATGTTCTGGTTACAGCAAAGCAGATACGGAAAATGAGATCTCATTTTCAGAGGCAAAACAAACGGCACAAAAATATTTAGAAACCGTGGCTAAAAATTCATTTAGTAAATGGGAAAATGCTAATCTATATAAGTTGCAATAAAGAATTTCCGATTTTTCACTTCCGTTTTCATCTCAATACAAGCAGATATAGTATAACGTGGAAGGTAATCAGCTGGATGTAAAACAAAGTTTCAACTTATATAGGAGAAGGGAAAAAACTATACGATTTTGACGGAAATTTAACTTCCTATTTATTTCAAGTGAAGAAAAATGGACAAGACCAAGGTTACATTATTGTGAGTGCTATTCCACAGTTCCCTGGTATACTAGAATCAACACGTGAAGGTTCAAATCCATACGTAAATGTAAAGGAAAATAACGGAATTTATGTAGGTCCACTATTACATTTTAGTATTGAAAAAAATGGGTACGTAAAAAATCTTAAGGAAAATAAATTAATAGAAAAATCCAAGCTCAAG
>NZ_JAPSMC010000050.1 GCF_026847645.1 Anoxybacillus sp. J5B_2022 | reverse complement strand
ATCAAAAACTTTTTATCCAATATAAGGAAGAATTAAAGAGAATGGGAATTACTTTTATAAAACAAGAGATGCTGCACGAAGCCGTTTTAGAAAAAATTAAAGGCATTTCAGTAGTATCGCGGTCTATAAATAAAGAAAAACATTTTCACGGCAATGTGTTAACTGCGGGATGGGTTGATTCACAATTGAAAAGAAACGATTTACTAATAATGAAAAAAACAGCATTAATTACCCCGAAAGCAAAGGATATGTTACTGGAAAAACAGATCGAGGTCAAATATGTATAGAGGTGATCCTCTTTGTTTCTTGGGCGAGTAATAGGAAGTGTCTGGGCCACTCAAAAAGAGTCAGGGATGGAAAACTTAAAACTTTTACTTGTTCAACCTATTCATGCTGACGGCACAGATGCAGGCGCACAAGTTATATGTGCAGATAGGATAGGAGCAGGTCAAGGAGAAACAGTCATTGTTTCACGCGGGAGTTCTGCTAGGGTGCTAATTAACAAAGACTCTCCTGTTGATGCAGTTATTGTGGGAATTGTAGATTCTTTTGAATATCGTCACTAGAGGGAGGGAAGGGATGGAAAAAAAAGAGCGTGTAATTCAGGAGTATGTGCCAGGAAAGCAATTGAACTTGGCTCATATCATTGCAAACCCTGATGAGTCGTTGTATACCCGTCTCGGGATAAATGATGCTGGAGCCATCGGGATTTTAACGGTTACCCCTACAGAGACAGCTATTATTGCTGCCGACATTGCTACGAAATCAGCAAATGTAGAAATAGGTTATTTATATAAGTTGAAATTTTGTTTTACATCCAGCGGATCACTTCACCACGTTATATCATATCGGTTTGTATTTAGATGAAAACGGAAACGAAAAATCGGAAATTCTTTATTGCAACTTATATATATGAAAGATCGAAACAAATGATGGTATCTCACAATTTTGTTGTATATTTTCCTCTTTTTGTTAAAAAATAAGGAAGACATTTTTAAGACGAGGGGGAGAAGAAATGCCGACAACGGAAAAACGACTACTATTCTTCTCGTTCCTTGCAATCGCTCTGTTTGTGTCGCCGTATTTCATTTTAGGCGAGAATGCGCATATGCGCGTGCACGATAACTTAGACTCCAATATTGCGTGGTACAAAGTGTTAGCAAAAAGCGGAGAGTTGTTCGGCCCTCTTCATGCGGTCATTCCGCAAATCATTAATGGATTGCCGAGAAATGCGTTCGGAACAGAGTTTAGCGGCATCGTTTGGCTTCATGCGCTTCTACCGTCCATTTACGCTTACGGAGCCAGCCAAGCGATAACGCGGGTATTTGCGTTTATCGGAATGTATTTATTATTGAAAAAACATGTCATTCAAGCATCGGAGTGGGTGTGGATCCGCATCGGAGTATCGCTCGCTTTTGCGTTAACCCCGTTTTGGCCATCCGGGATGTTGAGCACGCTCGGCATGCCGCTGGCGTTATGGGCGTTTTTAAACATTCGTGCCGGAGGGCGTTCATGGGTGAACTACGTTGCGCTGACGTTGTTGCCGTTCTATTCAAGTCTTGTGCTCGGCTTTTTCTTTTTTCTCAGCGCGATGGGCATATGGTGGCTTGTCGATGCCATTCGCCAAAAAAGATGGAACATCCGTTTTTTATTGGCGATTGTGTACATGGCGTCGATCTATATGGCCATCGAGTATCGCCTTGTCCATTCGCTTTTATTTTCGGAAGAGCCGACGAGCCGCGATGAATATTTTCATGCTCGTTTATCGCTTTGGCGTGCTGTTCGGCTAACGTTCAAAAACTACATTCTCGGTCATACGCATGTGATGACCGTACACGGGCTTGTCATTTTGCCAGTGACGTTGCTGGCGCTGTATATCGTCTGGAAAAAGAAATGGTGGAGGCAAGAAAAAACATTTTTGTTTCTTCACGTTTTAAACTTCGTTCTTTCAATGTGGTATGCGTTTTGGTTTTATAAAGGCTGGCTTCCATTGACGGAGCGGTTTGACCTTCTCGACAAATTTAATTTCGCTCGCTACCACTTTTTGCGCCCGATGGTCATTTACGTCTTGTTTGCCCTTTCGTTAAAAATCATATGGAAGCAAGGAAAAACATGGCGAAACATTGGCTTCATCGCACTGGCGGCGCAAATCATTGTATTGACAGCGTTTAACGAAGAAATCATCTATCGAAACAAACCGTCGTTTCAACAATTTTATGCGGAAAAACAATTCGCGGAAATTAAACGGTATATCGGGCTTCCGGTTGAGACTTATCGCGTGGCCAGCATCGGCATTCACCCAGCCATCGCCCAATACAACGGGTTTTATACGCTCGATACGTATAACAATTTTTATCCGCTTGTCTATAAGCATCAGTTTCGACAAATCATCGCGCCTGAGCTAGCGAAAAATCCGACGCTGCGCGAGTACTTTGATGAATGGGGAGGGCGCTGTTACATATTCGTTGCGGAGCTAGGGAAAAGTTATATGTTTAAAAAAAATTCAAAGAAAAAAATAAAGCATTTACAGTTGAACACCGACGTGTTTTACGAAATGGGAGGGCGCTACATTTTTTCTGCGCTTCCGATTGAAAACGCAGCGCGCAATCGGCTAACGTTGGACAAAGTGTTTCGCTCGAAACAATCCGCATGGAACATTTATTTATACAAAGTAGTACATAAAGGAGGCACCCATGATAACTGAACCTGTTTTGACGATCGTCATTCCTTGTTACAATGAAGAAGAAGTTCTTCCTAAAACGATTCGGCAACTGCGTGAGTTACGCGAACAGCTTATTGCCGAACGGCTTATTTCCAACAAAAGCACCTTGCTGTTTATCGATGATGGGAGTCGCGATGCAACGTGGACGATGATTTATAAAGCAAGCTTGCGCTATTCGGAAGTGAAGGGCGTGAAGCTCGCTCGCAACGCCGGACATCAAAATGCTTTATTAGCCGGGCTTTTTTCTGCGAAGACTCGCTCGGACTGCATCGTGTCTATTGATGCAGATTTGCAAGATGACGTTTCGGTCATTCGTGAGTTCGTCAAAAAATTTCATGAAGGGTATGAAATTGTTTACGGTGTGCGCAATAAGCGCGATGCGGATACGTTTTTTAAACGCCATACGGCCCAAGGATTCTATAAGTTAATGAAGGCGATGGGTGCTCAACTTGTATACAATCACGCCGATTACCGTCTGATGAGTCGGCGCGCGGTGGAAGAGTTGGAACGGTTTGAGGAAGCGAATTTGTTTTTGCGCGGCATCGTCCCATTGCTCGGATTCCGTTCGACGACTGTTTCCTATGACCGAAAAGAACGGCTAGCCGGCGAAACAAAATATCCGCTCAAAAAAATGATCGCTTTTGCACTCGATGGCATTACCTCTTTCAGTATTACGCCCATTCGGCTGATTTCGCTCGTCGGTTTTGTTTCTTTTTTTATCAGCATATTCTTTGGTGCGTATTTTCTGTTTTTAAAATTTACAGGCCACACGCAAACGGGCTGGACATCGCTCATTACTTCCATTTGGCTGTTAGGCGGTTTGCAGCTGATCGCCTTCGGTTTAATAGGGGAATATATCGGAAAAATTTACAAAGAAACAAAACGGCGGCCACGCTATATTATTGATTTAGATTTATTTAACTTGCCCATGCCAGGTTCGTTTTTTGGTGAAGAAGTGAAAATGACAGATCAAAAGAAGCGAGTGTAACGATTTTTCGCTTGCATTCTTTTTGAAGAAGGAGTAGACTGTGCTTGTAAATCAATATGGAAGCGGGAGCCTGTGGAAGCAGGCTGAGAGTACGGCTAATCCGCCGTTGACCGTTTGAACCTGTTGGATAATGCCAGCGCAGGGAAGGTGAAAAAGAAAAGGGTACACTTTGCCTATGCGCAAAGTGTATTTTTTATATTCAAAAACATTCCGTGCGTTGGCGGACTTGAACAACTGATCGGGGGAGGAAAGCAATGAACATTCAAGACGTCGTGAAAACTTTAGAAAGCGTGCGGCAAACGAATCCGCTCGTTCACAACATTACAAATGTCGTCGTCACAAACTTTACAGCGAACGGTTTGCTTGCCATCGGCGCTTCGCCAGTGATGGCTTACGCAAAAGAAGAAGTGGCGGATATGGCGAAAATTGCTGGAGCGCTTGTGCTAAACATCGGCACATTAAACGAAACAGAAGTAGAAGCGATGCTTATCGCTGGAAAAGCCGCAAATGAACATGGCGTTCCGGTTGTTTTCGATCCAGTTGGGGCTGGGGCGACTCCGTATCGTACGGAAACTGCTCGCAAACTAGTGCGCGAACTAAACGTGTCGATTATTCGCGGCAACGCGGCAGAAATCGCTAATGTGATCGGGGAACAGTGGACGATTAAAGGGGTTGATGCCGGTGAAGGGAACGGAGATACCATCGCGTTAGCGAAAAAGGCGGCACAGCAGCTTCGGACGGTTGTCGCCATCACAGGCAAAGAGGATGTCGTCACAGACGGAAATACGACTTACCTCATTCGCAACGGTCATCCTCTTTTAACGAAAGTAACAGGAACGGGATGCCTTGTCACATCCGTCATCGGGGCGTTTGCCGCGGTCGAAAAAAACTTTGTACACGCAGCAACATCCGCGCTTATAAGCTACGGAGTAGCAGCGGAAATAGCGGCAAACGAGGCGGCGGAAAAAGGGCCAGGCAGCTTTCAAATCGCCTTTTTAAATCAGCTCGCGAAAATCGGAACAGATGACATTGTTCGCTACGGTTCTATGGAAAATATCGAATAAAAGGAAGTGGAAAGATGAACGTGTATAAAGCGTTGACCATTGCCGGATCTGATAGCGGTGGAGGAGCCGGCATTCAGGCAGATTTAAAAACGTTTCAAGAATTGCAAGTGTTCGGAATGTCCGCGATCACAGCGGTGACAGCGCAAAATACGCTTGGCGTGCAAGGAGTGTATCCGCTTCCAGTGGAAGCGATTGAAAAGCAAATTGAATCTGTCGGAACGGATTTAGGAGCAGATGCGGTCAAAACAGGAATGCTATTTAGCGCTGATATTATTCAAGCGGTTGCGAACAAAGTGAAACAGTTTGGTTTTAGCCGGCTTGTCGTTGATCCAGTGATGGTCGCAAAAGGTGGTGCCCCGCTTTTACAAGCAGAAGCGGTTCAGGCATTAAAAACGTATTTACTGCCACTGGCGATGGCAGTCACTCCGAACATCCCAGAAGCGGAAGTGTTGACAAATATGACGATTCATACGCTAGATGACCGTCGGGAAGCGGCGAAGCGCCTTCATGATCTTGGCGTGCAACATGTTGTCATTAAAGGCGGCCACGATGATGAGGGAGAAGAAGCGGTTGATTTGTTGTATGACGGCCATGAATTTTCGTATTTCACAAGCAAGCGCGTCGAAACGACGCATACACACGGAACGGGTTGCACGTTTGCGGCAGCGGTAACGGCGGAACTTGCGAAAGGTCGTACTGTCAAAGAAGCGGTCGAAACAGCGAAAGCTTTTATTCAAGCAGCGATTGAAGAGGAATTAGGGATTGGACATGGGCACGGACCGACGAATCATTGGGCGTATCGCAGGAAATTTTTTGCATAGGTGATGGACAGTGGCACGAATTTCAACGGAACAGCTGCAAGAAAAGTTGCGTGTATATTTTATTATGGGAAGCAATAACTGCCGAAAAAATCCGCTCGAAGTGTTAACAGAAGCGATCGAAGGCGGAGTTACGCTTTTTCAGTTTCGTGAAAAAGGGCACGGGGCTCTTTCCGGTGCAGAAAAGTATGCGTTTGCCAAAGAGTTGCAAGCGATTTGCCGCAAGTACGGCATCCCGTTTATCGTCAATGATGATGTCGATTTAGCGCTTGCGCTTGATGCGGACGGCGTACATATTGGGCAAGAAGATGAGCGGGCCGATATCGTGCGTGAAAAAATTGGTGACAAAATTCTAGGGGTTTCTGCACATAATTTGGAAGAAGCAAAACGAGCAATTGAGCAAGGGGCCGATTATCTTGGTGTTGGTCCGATTTTCCAAACGAGCACGAAAACGGATGCGAAAGAAGCGCAAGGAGTCGAAGTGCTTCGGCATTTACGCCAGCAAGGCATAGCTATTCCTATCGTCGGGATTGGTGGTATTACGCCTAATAACGCGAGAGATGTTATCGTTGCCGGAGCCGATGGAGTATCGGTCATTAGCGCAGTAAGTTTAGCGGACTCCCCGAAAGAAAGCGCACAGCTGCTGGCTAGAGCCGTTCGTGAGGCATTCAATCATTGAAAAACGAGAAAAAATGGTCTCTTCCGTTTGTCTGTGCTATAATGATATAGAAAATAAAACGAATCCATGGAGTGAATCACATGAATATCGGGTTTGGCGAAATCGCATTGATCGTGTTTTTTGCCCTTTTGATTTTTGGACCGAAAAAATTGCCTGAGCTTGGACAGGCCGCAGGAAAAACGTTGCGCGAATTTAAAAATGCGACAAAAGGAATTATTGACGACGAAGAACAAAAAGCGCAAAAACATGATTAATCAGCAGCTTGGCTCGACGCCAAGCTGTTTTTTATGGACAAAAACAGACAAGTCGGGATCAGCTGCCCATATATTAGTATAAAGCGAAAAATTGAGGTGGCTCTCATGATCAAAAAGGCAGCAGCAATCGGAGTGGGGAGTCTGTTGTTGGCCATTGGTATTAACGTGTTTTTAGTGCCGCACCATTTATTGGACGGTGGAATCATTGGAATCGGGTTAATTGTCAAATACATATGGAACGTGAAAGTAGGGGCTACGATCATTTGTTTAAGCGTGCCGCTTTATATCATTGCTTGGTTTTATTACCGGCCGTTTTTTTATAATAGTCTGCACGGGCTGTTGTTTTCGTCGCTCATGATTGACATTAGTTCTGTGTTGCGCGGCATTATTCCATTAGATGCGCTCACAAGCTCGGTGGTAGGTGGAATATTGGTTGGTGCGGGGATTGGCCTAATGTTAAGGGAAGATACGAGTACGGGAGGGACGGATTTATTGGCGCAATTCATTGCGAAACTGACGAATTGGAATGTCGGGGTGATTATTTTTTTCATCGATATGGCGGTCATTACAATCGGAAGCCAAATTGTTCCAAATACTTCTTTTCTAAACTCGTTCATCGTCGTTACAGTCGTCGGCATCGTGACGACGATGCTCACGAAAAAATGAGGTCAGACTAAGCTCTTTTGGATGTCAGGCACAAAAGTGTTTCCACTTTTAACGTTAGTTTTTTAATACGTGTTGATTAACAAATCTCCCTATATATGCAAATTGGCACTTTAACATCGACAGGATAATGAAAATAAATGATCATTAATTTTTATCTTCATAGAAAGATAGCAGACAGGTAGTGAATACGATACGATAATAATGAGAGGAGGGAGGAAATTGAGAAAATACGTATTTTATCTTTTGTCTGTTTTCATTTTGTTTGTTTTATCAAGCTGCCAGTCAGCGCCTTCGAAAATGCCCGCTACTGTCGAGCGAGTGGTTGATGGGGACACATTGAAAGTGCAAATTGGCAAAAGGGAAGAAACGGTGCGACTACTCTTAGTAGATACGCCAGAGTCAGTTCATCCGACAAAGCCGGTGCAACCGTTTGGGCCGGAAGCAAGCCAATATGTGAAAAAGTTATTGCCGCCGGGAACGAAGGTCGAGCTGGAACTCGATGTGCGCGAGCGGGATAAATACGGTCGTTTGCTTGCGTATGTATGGATTGGAAAAAAGATGTTAAATGAATTGCTATTGGAAAAAGGATATGCGCGCGTTGCTTATGTATTTGAACCGAATACGAAATATGTAGACGAATTCCGGCGCATTCAAGAAGAAGCGAGGAAAAAGCGACTGAACATTTGGTCTATTGAAGATTATGCTACGGATCACGGATTTCGTGAGGAAGCGGTCCGTCCATCCGAAGCCACTGCCTCTTGTCCGAAACCGTTGATTAAAGGAAACATCACAAAAAATGGAGAAAAAATTTATCACGTCCCTGGTAGTCCGCAATATAACGCAACAAAAGCGGAAGTGATGTTTTGTACGGAAAAAGAAGCGCAAGCAGCGGGATTTCGCAAGCCGTCGCACTAAATAACTCTCTCCTAAACTGGGAGAGAGTTTCCTTTTTTTAAGGGAAAAGAAATCGAAAACGACGTAATCTTTTCATCCGATGTGCACATAATTTTTCCGTCATGATCTTCAATGATCTTTTTGCATACGTAAAGCCCGATTCCTGTCCCGAGCTTTTTCGTCGTGAAAAACGGTTCGAAAATGGCTTGAACGGTTTCCGGGGGAATCATTGGTCCGTTATTCGAAATTTTCATAAGGACCTCCTCTTCGTTAGATGATACGTGAACATGAATTTGGCGCGGCTTTTCTTTTTCTTTGACCGCTTCAATCGAGTTTAGGAGAATGTTCATGCATACTTGTTTTAACTGATCTTTATACCCAAAGACACTTGCTTCCGGATCGATCGATGTGGAAACATCGACATCTGCTTCGATAAAACTCGGATATAAGAACGCCACAATTTCTTCTAATAGCTGTTCTAAAAAAATGATTTCTTTTTGTTGCTCTGCTGTTTCTTTCCTTGAGGCATGAAGAAATTGCGAAATACGGAATTTTAGCTGCTGCAATTCATGGTCGATAATATCTAAATATTTTAAGTTCGGATGCTCGAATTTAAGCAACTGCACAAACCCTATAATTGCCGTAAGCGGATTGCGAAATTCGTGAACAAAGCTGGATGACATTTGGCCGAGCAACGTCAGCCGATCTTTATGAGATTGCGAGATAAGTAAGTTTTTTTCTTGAATTTCGGCATTTTTGAGCTCCGTATATTTCGTGACGGCATAAAACAAAAACTGGTCAAACAAATAGTTAATATCGTCTATTAAAGGTTGCAGTTCTTCAAGCGAAAGCCCCGACTGGAGTGCGTACCGAATCACTAAACTGCGCCCAAGATTTGTATTGTATACGAATTCACCAATATTGATGTTTGCTTCCGCTCGTTGTTTCGCGATTTTTTCTGCTAACGCTCGAATGTCATCGAGATGAAGCGTGCTCCCTAACATCTCTTTTACTAATTGAAAGACAGATAGACCGTTCCGTTCGACGTGGTCGATATATTTGTCGTCATCGGCAATATACATATGTTTTCTCCAATACGCAAGAAAATCAGATAAATGTTTTTCTAAAAATGCAATTAATTTTTCTCTTGAAGACCCCAAACTCATTCACCTCGTTTATTGCACCATTACATGATACTATTATAAAAGGAAACAACCGTAATAATAAAGGTAAATATTACCTAAAATGTAGTTATAACATACATAATGAGGTAAATACGAAAATTTTTTGATCACTTTTCACAAGTTTCTCACAGTATTTGTCTATTTGTAAGGGAGATTCATGTATGAAATGTTGAAAGAAAAGCTTGAAAGTTCTATAATCAATAGAGACTCATTGGACAAAGGTTGGCGATGTTTGTGAAACGATACGACTCTATTTTAGATTTAATCGGCAATACGCCGGTTGTGAAATTAAACCGAATTCCTGACCCTAACGGAGCGGAAGTATATATCAAACTTGAATCGTTTAATCCAGGAGGAAGCGTGAAAGACCGCGCTGCATTTCAAATGATTCGCCGCGCCGAAGAGGAAGGAAAGATTACACCGGGAAAAAGCACGATCATTGAGCCGACTTCTGGCAATACCGGAATCGGATTAGCGATGGTATGTGCGGCTAAAGGTTATCGCTGCATCATTACGATGCCTGATAATGCAACGATCGAGCGGGTGAAGATTTTAAAAGCATATGGGGCGGAAGTGCATTTAACCCCAGCTTCGCTTCGCATGCAAGGAGCGATTGATGAAGCGAATCGGCTGGCAGCGGAAATTCCTCATAGCTTTATCCCGATGCAATTTGAAAACAAAGCGAACCCAGATGCCCATCGCCATAGTACGGCGATTGAAATTTTAGAGGCGTTTGATGGACAGCTTGATGCCTTTGTGTTAACGGCCGGAACGGGCGGAACGGTGACAGGAACAGGGGAAGAGTTAAAAAAACACATTCCTCACTTGCGAATTTATGTCGTCGAACCATATGGATCGCCTGTGTTGTCAGGTGGAAAACCAGGTCCTCATAAAATTCCAGGAACGGGTCCCGGGTTTATTCCGAAAATATTGAATCGCGACATTTACGATGAGATTTTGTTAATTAAAGATGAGGATGCGCAAACGATGGCGCGTCGTTTGGCCGCAGAAGAAGGCATTTTCGTCGGCGCTTCAGCCGGTGCCGCTGCCCATTATGCTGTGGAAATAGCGAAACGTATGCCGCCATCCGCCCGTGTTCTCTGCATAGCTCCAGATTCCGGCGAGCGATATTTGTCGTCCGATTTGTTTGAAGGTTAATCACGAAAAACGGCTACTATTTAAAAAAGGTAGCCGTTTTGTGATATCTACCCATATCGTTTTTGTCGTTTTTTGCTAAATACTCACGTTTGAGGAGCAATCACTATATAAGCTTGAATGAAAAAATGCACGGTTTTTCGTGCATTTTTTCTTTGAAAACGAACGGCTCTTCTCTAAAATAAAACATAGGTAGGTGAGCAACATTGTTGAAAAAACGAAAAACATTGCAAGAGATCGTCGAGGAATGGAAGAAAAATGAACATGTCGTTCATTGGCATACAATTCCGGAAAGGGAAGCTAAAACCGTTCCGTTTCCCGAGTCGCTTCATCCTCTTTTAAAGCATGCATTACAAAAGCGAGGCATTTCTTCCTTATATACGCATCAAAAAGAAGCATACGAAGCGGTAGAAGCAGGAAAAAACGTTGTAGCCGTCACGCCGACGGCATCGGGAAAAACGTTGTGCTACAATTTGCCCGTTTTACAAACGATGCTTCATCGTCCGGAAGCGCGGGCGCTTTATTTATTTCCGACAAAAGCGCTCGCACAGGATCAAAAAAGCGCCTTAAATGAGATCATTGGGGAAATGGAGACGACGATTTATTGCGATACGTACGACGGAGATACGTCGCCGACCATTCGTCAAAAGGTAAGGAAAGCAGGCAATATTGTCATTACCAACCCCGATATGCTACATTCAGGAATTTTGCCGCATCACACGAAATGGGTCGCCTTGTTTGAAAATTTGCGTTTTGTTGTGATCGATGAACTTCATACGTATCGCGGGGTGTTCGGCAGCCATGTCGCAAACGTCATTCGCCGGTTAAAACGAATTTGCCGGTTTTACGGAAGTGAACCGCAATTTATTTGCACATCGGCTACGATTGCCAATCCGAAGGAACTAGCGGAAACGCTAACCGGAAACGAAATGGTGCTGATTGACCGAAACGGCGCACCGTCCGGAAAAAAACATTTCGTCTTTTATAACCCGCCGGTTGTTAACCGAGCGTTGAACATTCGAAAAAGTGCTACATTGGAAGTGAAGGAACTCGCAGCTGAACTGCTCAAAAATCACATCCAAACGATTGTATTCGCGAAAAGTCGTGTTCGGGTCGAAATTTTGCTTTCGTACTTGAAGCAACTTGTAAAATACGAGTTTGGGGAAACATCGATTCGTGCCTATCGCGGCGGCTATTTGCCAAGCGAGCGCCGGGCGATTGAAAAAGGGTTGCGAAACGGGGAAATTCGTGGGGTCGTAAGCACGAACGCGCTCGAGTTAGGCGTCGATATCGGGCAATTACAAGCGTGCATCATCACGGGCTACCCGGGCACGATCGCCAGCACATGGCAACAAGCAGGGCGCGCCGGGCGGCGACAAGAAGAGTCGGTCGTTGTGATCGTCGCAAGTTCAAGCCCATTGGATCAATATATCATTCAGCACCCTTCATATTTTCTCGAAAGAAGCCCGGAAACGGCCCGTTTAAATCCGGATAACCTCGTCATTTTAGCAGACCACATGAAATGTGCATCGTTCGAGCTGCCGTTTCGTCAAGGCGAAACGTTCGATGGCGTCGACGTAGAAGAGATTTTGGAATTTTTAGCGGACGAGCGCGTGCTTTATCGGAAAGGAGAAAAATGGTACTGGATGAGTGACTCCTTCCCAGCCCATACGATTAGCTTACGCTCTGCTTCGCAAGAAAATGTCGTTATTATCGATATTTCCGAAACAGGAGCGCATCGCGTGATTGGTGAAATGGATCGCTTTAGCGCGATGACGCTTCTCCATGAAGAAGCGATTTATTTGCACCAAGGCGTGCAATATCAAGTCGAAAAGCTCGATTGGGAAGAGAAAAAAGCGTATGTCCGGCAAGTCGATGTCGAATATTTTACCGATGCGAATCTCGCGGTCGAGCTCAAAGTATTGGAAGAAGACCGCAAGCGAGAAACAACCGCTGCCGAAATCGGATTTGGCGATGTGATGGTGCTAGCGAAAGCAACGATTTTTAAAAAAATGAAATTAGAAACACACGAAAATATCGGATCAGGGCCGATTTATTTACCGGAAGAAGAATTGCATACAAACGCTACATGGATCAGTCTCAAACGGGAATCACTGAATCATTGGAACGACGAGCGCATCGAACAAGGATTGTTAGGTGTTGCCCACGTCCTTCAATGTGTTGCGCCGTTGTTTGTCATGTGTGACCCGTCTGATTTGCATGTCGTCGCCCAAGTGAAAGCGGTGCATAACGAACAACCGACGATTTTCTTTTATGACCGCTATCCGGGCGGTATCGGGTTGAGCGATGCGTTATATCATGTGATGGAACAAGTGCTAGAGGAAGCGAAACAAATCATCGAGCGTTGTCCGTGTGAATCTGGATGCCCATCTTGCATCGGCACAGATGTAGGAACCTATCACGCGAAAAGCGATGCGCTTCGTTTAATGGGGATGTTGACTGATGGAAGGATTGAACAAGATGTCAATTAAACAAAAACTCGCAAGGCTAAAAGGTCATATATCCACCCAGCCGTCGATTTGCGAACGCGAAGAGGAAACAGTCATTCCTTATTTAGAGCGATGGCGTGATCTGAACGCCGAGCCATTCTTTTTTGACGGTGACTATTGCTTCGTTCGCGAAGTCATGTATTCGATAGACGATCGTCACGGCAACTATCGGCTCGGCGAGCTACATGATGTTCACCAGATGTGGCAACAAGCTCATCTTTCCCACCCACTTTCAAGCAAAGGACATGACGTAAGTGATCTGTTTTTCTTTGACACAGAAACGACAGGATTAGGCAGTGGGGCAGGAAATACTATTTTTTTGCTTGGCCATGCCCGCGTATATGATGACCGCGTAGTCGTACGGCAGCACTTTTTACCTTATCCAGGCGCGGAAGTGGCGCTTTATCAAAGCTTTTTGTCGGAAGTCGATTACACGACGCTCGTCACCTATAACGGAAAAGCGTTTGATTGGCCGGTAGTCAAAACGCGCCACACGCTTATTCGCGACACTGTACCGAAACTGCCTTCGTTCGGACACTTTGATTTGTATCATGCCGCGCGAAGAATATGGAAATATCGGCTCGAGTCCGTCCGGTTAGCTCACGTGGAAAAAGAGATTCTCGGGGTGGAACGGACGGAAGATATTCCTGGCTTTTTAGCACCGATGATGTATTTTGATTTTCTTTCATCCAAACATCCAGATGGGATTGCTGGAGTATTGAAGCACAATGAAATGGATGTGCTGTCGCTCATTGTGTTATACATTCATCTTTCAAAGCAAATTTTACAGGCTCAAGAAATCGACCACACCACTGAGCAGTTCGAAATGGCGCGCTGGTTTGATTCCATCGGAGAAGTAGGCGAAGCGAAAAAAGTATACAAACAAGTAGCCGAGGGCAATGAGCAGGAAGCGGCGAAAGCTAAATGGAATCTTTCGCTCATTTACAAAAAAGAAAAAAAATACGACGAAGCGATTGCAATTTGGCAAGAATTACTGCAAAGTGGCCATGACGTATGGAACGTCAAAGCGGCCATCGAATTAGCGAAAATATATGAACATCTTTTCCGGCAGCCGGAACGGGCGTATCAATACGCGCAGACAGCGTATCGTGCGTGGAAAGGGATCGCTCGCACCCATCGATCCAACGAATCGCCGCACGAATTGCTGAAACGGCTCGAAAGACTTGAACGGAAAATAAACAAATAACTATTTCCTTGGAAAGCGCAAAATACGACAGAAAATACAGAAAATTTATTTTTTCGAAGCGAAACTTGTAGAAAAATCGAAGAATGTGTACAATTATATGTTGTGAATGGAACGTATAAAAAGCGATGGATGGGGAGACAAGCCGTGAAAAGCATGTATAAAAAAATTTTATATTTGTTTTTTGTCGTTGTCGGTTTAACGGTTGTCGTGTTCACAAATTTAACATGACGGATGCTTTATAAAAATGGGTATATATACTAGTACGTGTCCGCTCCTTTCATCATAGGCTAGTATTGTCAAACAGCTTATGACAAAAGGAGAGATGTATATGCATTGCAGACCACATGTTGTGGCACCAATTGTTCATCCACCAAAATGCTGTGTGCAACATCATTTCCAAGCAACGATTGTGCCACATATCCATCCGTCCCATACGACGCATGTAAACCATCATCTTTACCAACATCAACACTATTTCCCGCACACCGAATCGGTAGTGAATGAAGTAGCGAACCAGCAATTCTTTTGCGGTGGCCCTGCACCGATGCCGTGGGGCTATTAAGTGGTGAGAAAACAGGAACTGAATCTCAGTTCCTGTTTTCTTGTAAGGAGGAAAAGGCGTTGTTAAAAGTGTTAGCGGTGACAGGTTATAAACCGCATGAACTGAATATTTTTACAAACGATCATCCGGCGGTTGCTTATATCAAAAAAGCGATCGAAAAACGTCTTATTGCGCTTTTAGAGGAAGGATTGGAGTGGGTTGTGATTAGCGGCCAATTAGGGGTAGAGCTGTGGGCGGCGGAAGTGGTGTATGAATTGCAGGAAGTGTACCCTCATTTGCAGTTGGCGGTGTTAGCGCCATTTTTGCATCAAGAAGAGCGGTGGAAGGAAGAAAATCGCGAATATTACGAACTCATCGTTTCTCAAGCCGATTTTTTTGACTATATTACGAAGCGGCCATACGAAACCCCCACACAGTTTCGGCTGAAAAACGAGTTCATCCTTGCCAAAAGCGATGGGCTGCTAATCGTTTATGACGAAGAAAGAGAAGGCACGCCGAAATTTATGTTCCACATGGCCAAGAAAAAAGAACATTACCCGATTTTTTCGATTTCGTTTGCCGATTTGCAAGCGATCGTAGAAGAGGAACAATGGTAAATTGACAATCGCTCGACTTTCTGAAAAAATAAAGGAAAGGATAGCGGATTGGAATAGGGGTGAAAACGATGTTGGCAGGTCGTGTGAAATTAACAGCGAAAGACATTTTGGAAAAGGAATTTAAAGTAAGTATGCGCGGGTATAACCAAGACGAAGTCGATCAATTTTTAGACATGATTATTAAAGACTACGAAGCGTTCCATCAGGAAATTGAAGAGTTACAACAAGAAAATATGCGGTTGAAACGCCAAGTGGAGGAACTGCAAAAACGGCAAATGATGCCGGTAGGAACGACGAATTTTGATATTTTGCAGCGCTTGTCCAATCTTGAAAAACACGTGTTTGGAAACAAACTGTACGAATAATGTACATACGCGAAAAAATTCCCATTGCAGTGAACAGCAAAATCGACTATACTACATGTTGCAGACATAACGGTATTAATAATGTTCGGGTAATCGCTGCGACATCTCTGTCGTAGAGGAAAGTCCATGCTCGCACGGTGCTGAGATGCCCGTAGTGTTCGTGCCTAGCGAAACAATAAGCTAGGGCAGTCTGGCGCAAGGCTGGGCTGACGGCGGGGAAAGAACCTACGTCCTTACGGATATGGTTCGATTACCCTGAAAGTGCCACAGTGACGGAGCTCTAAGGGAAACCTTAGGGGTGGAACGCGGTAAACCCCACGAGCGAGAAACCCAAATGATGGTAGGGGCACCTTCCCGAAGGAAATGAACGGAGGGAAGGACAGATGACGAGCTCATCTGTAGATAGATGATTACCGCCGGAGTACGAGGCGACAAGCCGTTTGTAGTACGAAGGAACAAAACATGGCTTACAGAACATTATTAATGCCGAAAGAAAAAGGGCTCTCGGTTTATAGAGAGTCTTTTTTTTGTCAAAAACGTGTCACAAAATATCGCTTGAATGAAAGAGAAAAGAAATAGTATAAAATGATATAAGCATCTTATTTATGATGGCTTTGTTTTGAAGCCATTATTGTTTTTCACATGGTGAAGCCGAAGAGGAGATGAAGCGGCATGGGCTCGAAGCTATTAGAGCAAATCGTATTTATAAACATTGCTAACAAGGTTATGAAACATATCAATGAAGGGGTTATGGTCACAGATCGGGAAGGAAATATTATGTGGGTGAATCCGGCTTTCGAGATCGTAACCGGTTATCATCAAGAAGAAATCATTGGCCAAAATCCGCGGTTTTTACAATCTGGGCTGCATGATAAAGCGTTTTACAAAAACATGTGGAAAGCCATTATTGAGAACGGTGTTTGGAAAGGGGAAATATGGAATAAAAGAAAGGACGGAGAGTTGTTTTTAGAATGGCTGACCGTTCATGCGATTAAAGATCCGCAAGGGAATGTGAGTCATTATTTGGCCATTTTCTCTGACATTACGATGCAAAAACGAAATATAGAACAATTAAAGAGGCTTGCGCACTACGACATGTTGACGGGCGTGCCAAACCGCTATTTATTTACGAAAAGGTTGGAGGATTTGATTGAAACATCTCGCCAGCACCGGCAACTATTTGCTTTGATGTTTTTAGATTTAGACCGGTTTAAATATGTGAATGACACGCTAGGTCACCATGCTGGAGATTCGTTGTTGCAGAAGGTGGCTCAACGCTTAAAGGGGATTTTGCAAAAAAAAGATACGCTCGCAAGATTTGGAGGAGATGAATTTGTCATTATTCTTCCTAATCTCAAACATATTCGTGAGGCCGCCCAAATAGCGAAAATGATCATTGACGTGCTAAAAGCTCCGTTTTCTATAGAGGGCCAAGATATATATGTCACAGCAAGTATAGGAGTTAGTTTTTACCCCCATGATGGCAAAAATGTTGAAGTGCTCATCCGCAATGCCGATCGCGCGATGCATAGCGCAAAGAAGAAAGGAAAAAACCGTTTTGAATTATATAACAGTTACGAGCATGGCAGCGATGAGCAAGATTTGGTGTTAGAAAACGACCTTCACAAAGCGTTGGAGCGTGGGGAGTTGTTATTGTACTATCAACCTCAGCTCGATCTCCGTACCAATCAAATTTCCGGAGTTGAAGCGTTAGTGCGCTGGAAACATCCTGAGCGCGGACTTGTTTCTCCCGCTGCCTTTATTCCGCTTGCCGAGGAAACGGGACTCATTATACCCATGAGCGAATGGGTGCTAGAAGAAGCATGTCGGCAGTTAAAACAATTACATCTTGCGTATCCAAAGCTAAAAATGAACGTCAATATTTCAGCCGTTCATTTTCTACAAAATGAATTCGTTAAAACAATTGATCGTATCTTTGAAAAAACAGCTGTTGATCCTCGTTATCTTGAGTTAGAATTGACAGAAAGCACGCTAATGCCGAATGCGCCATTCGCCATCGAGCGGCTCGTGCAGATGAAGCAAAAACAAATCAAAATCGCCATTGACGATTTCGGAACAGGGTTTTCTTCATTAAGCTATTTGCATCGCTTTCCGATTGATACGTTAAAAATCGACCAAAGTTTCATCCGTCATTTATCTTCATATCGAGGGGAAGCATCGATTGTGAAGGCCATTATTGAGATGGGTCATAGTTTAAACCTTTCTATAGTGGCCGAAGGGGTCGAAACGGAAAAGCAATATAAATTTTTAAAAGAACAAAGGTGTGACTACGCCCAAGGATATTATATTTCGAAGCCGCTTCTGTTTGATGAGTTGCAGCAATTTTTACGGGAATGGAATACAGAATAGGAGATGTCAATATGAGCAAACTTACAATTATCGCCACAGCGGCGATGGGCATTGAATCGATTGTCGCCGATGAAGTGCGGCGCCTTGGCTATGAATGTACCGTAGATAACGGTAAAGTCACGTTTGAAGCGGACGAATTGGCGGTTTGCCGCGCGAATTTATGGCTGCGCACCGCGGACCGCGTCAAGCTCAAAATCGGAGAGTTTAAAGCGACGACGTTTGAGGAGCTGTTCGAGCAAACGAAAGCGCTTCCGTGGGCGGATTATCTTCCGGTTCATGCGGAGTTTCCGGTCATCGGAAAATCGGTGAAGTCGCAGTTATTTAGCGTATCCGATTGCCAAGCGATCGTTAAAAAAGCAATCGTTGAAAGCTTAAAGCAGCATTACCGCGTGTCATGGTTCGAGGAAACAGGACCTCTCTATCGCATCGAAGTCGCGCTCCATAAAGATATCGCGACATTGACGATCGACACAAGCGGTGCTGGTCTTCATAAGCGCGGTTATCGCGTGGCGCAAGGCGAAGCTCCGCTTAAAGAAACGTTAGCTGCCGCGCTCATTCAATTGACGAACTGGACGCCGGATCGACCGTTTGTCGATCCGTTTTGCGGCTCGGGAACGATTCCGATTGAAGCGGCGCTTATTGGTCAAAACATCGCGCCTGGATTTAACCGCGATTTTGTTTCCGAGCAGTGGGACTGGATCGGTCAACGCAAATGGGAATTGGCTCGCGAAGAAGCGGAGGATGTTGCGAACTACGATCAGCCGCTCGATATTTCTGGCTTTGATATCGATCACCGCATGGTGGAAATCGCGAAAGAAAACGCATTGGAAGCCGGGCTTGGCGATCTCATTACCTTTAAGCAAATGCAAGTGAAAGACTTTACGACGAAAAAACAATACGGGGTCATCGTCGGCAACCCGCCGTACGGAGAGCGGCTTGGCGAGCGGAAAGAAGTTGAAAAAATGTATGAAGACATGGGGGAAACATTTTCGGCGTTACATACTTGGTCGATTTACATCTTAACTGCCCATAAAGAATTTGAAAAATATTACGGCAAACTAGCGACAAAACGCCGGAAGCTGTTTAATGGCTTTATCGAAACGCAGTATTATCAATATTGGGGCCCGCGCCCACCGAAAAAGGAACAGTGATAAGTGAAACACACTTTCTTCGCACGAAAGTGTGTTTTTTACACAATAAAACATCCATGAGCAAGTTTTGCTCGCCACCCAAGCATGAAAATAACCGTTCATGAACCCGTTATTTTCACAGAAAAAAGAGCGGGCGTGTTGATTAACCAATAAAAACCAGTTGACATCGCTCTATTCCTAGCTTTTCTGCCGTTGTCGGCAAACGAACCGTTTGCCGACTGGGCATGCGCACAGCATGCCCTCCTCGAACAATGAACGCTTTGCGGGCAAATTACATTTGCCCGCCGGCGTTCTTGTTCGAGGAAAAGACAGAAAAGCTTATGTTCAGCCATATGATTCTATGTTTTTTAGTAAAATAATGGATAATCAACACTAGTGAAACGATTTAATTAAAGCATCCGAATAAATCGGGTGCTTATTTATTTGGAGTTAGATTTGCGAATAAACAACGTATTTTTTTGGATTTTTTTGAAGGAAATGATTCATTTTCATAGGAGATTAGCGATATATTGATGCAAATTAAATGAATTTTGTGGTATAATCTCCTTAAAATAAGCATATACTAACCTCTTAAGGGAGGTGTAGTGTATGTGTGATAAGGAGGAGAAGGATATGGCGATTGCTCAAAGAAATGATAGTGAAAAATTATCATTTATGGACGACATAAAATCGATCATTCGAACGAATATGAAGAAAAAGGGTTTAACGCCTGCTGAAGCGAGGAAGTCTTTAGGCATTAAAAAGTATGAAAAGAAACAACATTAAAACAGCGGTTCTTGATACAAATATTTTTATTGCGGCTTGGTTCGAAGAATCTATAGCATGCGAAAAAATATTGGAATTAGTAAAAAATAAAAAGATAAGACTTCTCTTCGCTCAGGATACTATTGGTGAATTGATTTATTTGGTTAAAAATTTTGCTCGTCATAACATTGATTGTGTGTCTGATAGGATTATATTGTTAAAAAGTATTGCAGAACTTTTTTATCATTCATTATCAGTTAATACGATGAATGTTGAAATTGAAAAATCTAACGATAAATATGATGATATGTTTTTGAAATGCGCCATTGCAGGTAATGCAGATTATTTAATAACTGACGATATGAAACATGGTTTGCATGAAAGAGAATTTGATCATTTAAAAGTATATACATCAGAAAATTTTATAAAACAATATGAAGAAGAACATGGAGAGATAAAAATTCAGTCGTCTTAAGATGGCTTTTTTATTTTTGTGTTTATATAAGTATATGATTATATATTTATATAATGTATTGTATGGTGGTAAGTAGTATAGGTGGGAAATGAGTGCAAACCTGCGGACAAATGTAGACATGTTAAAAAGGGAGTAAAATTAGGATATTTTGTAGA
>NZ_JAPSMC010000005.1 GCF_026847645.1 Anoxybacillus sp. J5B_2022 | reverse complement strand
ATATAACTGCATTACATTATAGTCAATATCTGATTTAAAATGGCGGCTGGGAAGTGGCGGAAGAAGAACGCGGCAGTTTTCCGTTGATTCCAAGTTTACTAGATAGAGAGAAAAATTTTCAGAAATCGTGCCCCAAAAATTTCTGTTGTACAATTTTATTCCATCATGCTTGCCCGCAATCATATGGTACAGGACAAATTGTTCGCAACTACCGGCCACACCTTTAATGTATAATGCGATATACCGAATGATGAAAGGTAAAAATACAAAAAAGTGACATAAAGCTACGAGTAGCAAAAAGGCGGCTTTTGGCCGCCTTTTTCTCATTCTTTTTGTTTTTGGATGGGGCGGATGTAACCTTCTAATTCGCGGACAAGGTGCTGGATGCAATCATTTCCTCGGAACTTGGCATCCTCGGCAAGATATACCGTGAAATCCTCCACTTCTTTATTGGTCATCGTGAATTCATACCCATTCAAATCAAGGAATGTGATGAATACGGCTAAAGCCGTCCGCTTATTGCCGTTGTGGAAAATATGCCCTGTCGCGATGGAATGGTAATAGCAACACGCCTTTTCAATAATCGAAGGGAACTGTTCCTCCCCGAACAATTTCGTTTTTGGCCTTTCTAACATCCATGCGAATTTATCGGGGAATTGGATCCCTGCTTGTTCTGCGTCGCCATACATTTCCATTATCGTGTAATGGATAAATATGATTTCTTCGGCTGTCAAATAATAAACCATGCTTTCCCCCGGTTGCTTCTTTATCTATATTTCAAGTTGCGCAGCGCTTCGTCATATTTGGAGATCGCGCGGTTCATCGCCATCACAACTTCCGGACGGACCACCTTTGGAATCCGGTTTGCGCGTTTCATCACGATTTCCCCTCGTTCCTCATTGTAATATATTTCGATTTCATCGCCTTTATTTAGGTTTAACATAGTGGCTAAATCTTTCGGTATACTAACGGATAAACTATTCCCGACTTGGCTAATCCGGCGTGTATACGTTTTGTCATCCTTGCTTCCTAACATTTCCACGCCCATTTCCTTTTCATCTCCTTTCCATAATATGGACAAAAAAGGACGTTTTTATCCATATAATTATTACTGTATAAACAATTATAACAACGTTTTTCCGAAAAGCAATACCGAACAATAAAAAAGGGCTTCTGCCCTCTAACGAGAAAACCGTTAAAGTCCGCGAAATGGTGTAAAAACAAAAATTTATTTTTCTGCAAGCCAATTTTGCTGCACTGGTAATGAAATTTTACAAAACCATTTGAACTTGACTAGAAAACCCGTATGCTATTTTCGAATGGACGACACTGGGAAAGTGGGCGGCCCGCCGCGGCCAAAGCCTAACGATCATGTAAATCTGCGAATTCGGATCTTTGGACAATAAAGTCGATTTACACAATGCGAAACTTCGTCGTTTTTCTATTTGCGTTTTTGCTCCGATTGTGGCTGTCAGAAAAGAGGACGAAAACTGAGGAGTGGATATGCCAAAATTGCGGAGCGCACTAAGCCTAGACGTAAATGCCACTAAAAACGCCTTGCAAGAAGGGACGAGGCTTATTTACCGCCGCGCTGGAGGATTTTAAGCTGAAAGGATTATCCGAGAATCTCCGCCTTTAGGCATGGGAAGTGGTGATGCAAAGCAAGAATTTTTCTTCTACTAAAAAATCACTTACTCCAAACGATATTCTCTTTCCTTTGTTGATAACTAATTTAAAAGTAATGACAAAAAAGTAAAATAATAGAAAAAAGCAAAATAAAAAAGGTGATTGGTCTTATCACACCCGATGCTACAACATCGGAAGGCAATCACCCTCACACCAACAAAAAACTCACACAAAAACACTCTTGGGACAATATACAGCAAAGTAGCAAGATGATCAAGCAATATTGAACATCTAGATAAAAATAGGTGTTCCTTCGTGTTGAAAAGAACACCTTCAATTACAGTCTAACAACCGGAAACGCCATTACAACCGTCGTTCCTTGACCTTCTTTGCTTTCGATGGAAATCGTTCCGCCATATTTTTCAACAAGACGCTTTGCAATGGAAAGTCCGAGGCCGTTGCCGCCTTGTTTTCTGCTGCGAGCTTTGTCCACTCGATAAAATCGGCGAAAGACGTAAGGAAGATCCGCTTGCGGAATCCCGATTCCAAAATCTTTCACTTCTATTTTGGCAACATCGTCCTCTTGATATATGGAAACGTGGATTTCTTTCCTTGATTCTTGGCTATATTTCACCGCATTGTCCAATAAAATGACGAAAATTTGTTCTAAATGACGCGCGACAATACGGATATATGCTGATTCGCTTCGTATTTGCCGAAATGTGTAATCAGCATATACGTTTTCAAAATTTCGAATGACAGAATCCATAACTAGGCGTACGTCAACCATCTCCCATTCTGTCATATTGGGCGCTTCCGATTCGGCACGTGATAGCTCTAACAGTTCGTGCACTAATTGATTGAGTCGTTCGACCTCTTTTAAACTGGACTGTAACGATTTGTTTAATACATTCGGATCATGTTTCCCCCAACGATTTAACATCGTTAAATGTCCTTTAATGATCGTTAATGGTGTTCTTAGCTCATGGGACGCATCTTCGACAAATTGCTTTTGTTGTAAAAACGATTGTTCTAAATCGTCCATTAAGTCATTAAAAAGCTTGCCAAGCTGTGCAAGCTCATCGTTTGTATCATTGACAGGCACACGCTCATTCAATCCATTTTTTTTAATTCTTTTCACCGTATTCGTCATCGCTTGAACGTTGACAAGAAGTTGTTTGGCAATAATACTTCCGCCTAAAAAACTTAAAATCACAGCTCCCGCGACCGTTGCTACCATAACGAGAAAAATCGTATCTCGAAAATCATCAAACGTTTCCATGTTACGAACAATTTCAATCGTTCCTGAGAACGCAGTCATCGGGGAACGAAGAATCAATAATCGATCTTCGTAGTGATGAACGATTTCATATTGTAACGATGTCGCTTTTTTCGGTTTGACCCAGCTGCTCGGGACGGAATGGGAGACCGTAAACACCGGCTTCCCTTTCTCATCTAAAATCCGAATCATTTGATTTTTTTCATTAATCGTCGCAAAATAGTGATCGTAACGTTGTAGCTCAGAAGGATCTCGTATCGACTTTTCCTTCAAAAATGCCTCGATTTCCGTTAGCTGATGCTGCATGTTTTGCTGTTCGTAGCTGACACTCCATTTTTCAATAACGATATACTGCAAAAGATTGTAAGAGATAAACAACACGCTTAACAGCACAGAAGACCAAATTGTCAATTTCCATTTAATCGGAAGTTTTTTTATCATTCTCGCATCACATATCCAACGCCGCGAACTGTCTGGATATACTGTTCTTTATCTTCTGCGTTCAGTTTATTGCGCAAATAGCGGACATACACATCGATCACGTTCGTTTCGATGGCATAATCATAGCCCCATACTTGATCTAATAACATCTCACGCGTTAGTACGCGGTTAATATTTCTCATAAACATTAAAAGCAACTCGAATTCTTTATTTGTTAACTCAATAAGCTCCTTTCCGCGTTTGAGCACGCGTGATTCAATGTCCAACTCAAGATCTTTAAACGTCAAAAGAAGCGGTTTTGCTTCCCTTTTTTCTTCGCGGCGCAAAATGACGCGAATCCGTGCCAACAACTCTTCAATGGCAAACGGTTTGACAACATAATCATCTGCTCCGCTATCAAGCCCCATGACACGATCCATGACGCTATCTCTTGCGGTTAACATAATAATCGGCGTATCTTTCTCATTCCGTAGGCGACGACAAACTTCCACTCCATTTAACCCCGGCAACATCAAATCAAGCAAAATGACATGATAGTCTTGCTTCATCGCAAGTTCAAGTCCCTGCCTTCCATCATAAGCTACATCCACTTCGTATCCTTCATATTTCAGTTCAAGCTCTAAAAATTCCGCCAATCCTTCTTCGTCTTCAATGATTAAAATGCGGTACATATTACCCCCTACCTTACATGAGCAAATGAATGACTAAGCTGATCCCGAACAAAAGAGCGATCCATTGATGCATTTTTTTATAGCTTTTTCCGTTTTTTCCTTTTCCAAACCGCTGCAAAACATATCCGAAAACGACAACCAATGTTAAACTGACAAACGCTCCAATTCCGCTATACACCCTTCCTATTCTATCAACACCGCTAAATAAAAAGTAAGTGCCATGGCTTATAACAAGCAAAAGCGTGATCCATCCGAATAACGTATGATATCTTCTAAAAAATAAAAACCATTCTTTCACATGATGTTGCCATGTTACGTTTCGTTTTTTCAATTGGATGAAACCGTGACGGACAAGCCATACGCCCCCGCCGGCGATCGCGCTAAACTCCGCTAAACTGCCTAAAAATTTATACATTTCTTTATAAGCTTCGCTTTGCCCTGTTAACAGCCCTAAAATAAACATCGCTACACTCAAAGCTACTAACAACGCCCCAACTACTTTTACGAATAAATGAAACAGGTGATGTGATAAAACCGCCCTCATTTTTTTGACTCCCTTCTATATTTATCATACCGTACTTTCATAAAGAGAAAAGAGAAAACAAATGAAAAAATTTTCATAAAACCAGCTCCTCCGAATATCCGAAGGAGCTGATTGACGTTAGTTTTGATCGTCTGCTTCTACTTTCAATACTTTTCCTGTTTCTGCATCAATTTTGACTTCTTGTTTTCCTTGTTTTGTTTGAATGGTTACACTATAAACCGCCTCATCGTTTTCTTTTTCCACATCCGCTTCTTTGACTTCTCCGCTTACTTCACGTAAAGCAATGTTGGTGGCTTCTTCTTTCGTGATTTTTACCGAATCCGCTTCATCTCCATTTTGGTCATCCTTTGTTTCTTTGTCGCTATATTCCCCCTCGTTTTTATCTTGATCGTTTTGATCAATGTTTACAACAGCACCTGTTTGTGCATCCACTTTGACATCAGACAATTTTCCTTGTTCATCTTTCACTTCGACTGCATACACAACGACACCGTCTTCATTTTCAAGTTCCGTTCCATTTTCTTGCCCCTTTACATGTTGCAATGCAATGTCAATCGCTTGTTTCTCCGTAATTTTCGCTTTTGCTTGCAGTTGGCCTTGCTCTTGTTCTTCAGGTACTTCTTTGTTTGCCGTCTGCGTTTGGCTTGCAGCAAACGCATCATGCTTGAATGTGGCGCCAACGACCCCACCTCCAACAATAGAAAGAGCTAATGCTGGGATTAAAAACTTTTTGTTCATCTCATTTCCTCCTCATACTGCAAAATTGTTTTACAGTTATGATCGTACCTTTTGCAAATGAAACGAACGAAAAACGGATATGAACAAGCACTAATATGTTCATGAAAAATTTTTCACATTTTCTCTCTTCGCTTGTATAATGATAACCGTACAAACGGAACAAAGGGGGGTTTTTGTGCTTACGTTTATGCAACTTTTCGAAGCATACCGTTCGCTTTGGTCGAATCGAGCATTGGCAAAAGAGGAGGCGTTGACAGAAGAAACGTGTAAAGCGTTGCTTTATGAGGCGATCGAAAAAGAGCTGCGCGATGAAATGACCCATCCGCGCGTTCGACAAGCGCCAGAAGTGAAGTTTCATTATGCCGTCAAACGAATCATGGCCGCACCTTTAGCAGAAGCGGAAAAACTAGATTTAATTGACCTGCATTTAGAAGTGATGGATCATATTATTGTATAAAAAGTAAGCGTAAATCGCTTACTTTTTCATTTATTGGTCATAAAACAAACGAAGTTGAACAAACTATGTACCGACATCATGAAAGGAGGAGATTCGATGCCTTTAGTTCCTTATGACCCGTTTCACCATTTGGAAACGATGCGACGTGATTTCCATCGTTTTTTCACGACTGATTTTCCGTCGCTTTTTCGGGCGGATGAGATGATGCCGCGCATCGATATGCATGAAACGGAGCGCGAGTATATCGTCTCATGCGATCTACCTGGTCTTGAGCGGAAAGAAGACGTACAAATTGACGTGCATAACAACGTGTTAACAATTAGCGGGACGATTCAACGCAATGAAACGATTAAAGAAGAGCAAATGCATCGCCGCGAGCGCTTTTTCGGTCGATTCCAACGGTCGATTCCGCTGCCGGCGAACGCTTCCGCGGACCAAATTCATGCGACGTACAAAAACGGCGTACTCGACATTCACATTCCAAAAATCGCGTCCGATCAACGGAAAAAGGTGGATATTCAGTTTCATTGAACAAGAAAACAGGTGAACCCGTTCTGTTCACCTGTTTTTGCGTGGGCCGCTGCTTTCGCGGACGATTAACTGAGTTGGAATGACCACTTTTTTTGACAGATGGCGCTTTGTCGTCAGCCTTTCCACTAACAATTCGACCGCCGTTTCGCCCATGAATTCGGTATATACTTTCACGGTCGTTAATGGCGGCTGGACAAATTCCGCCGTCGGAATGTCGTTAAACCCGACAAGCGAAACATCTTCTGGCACGCGAACACCGGCTTCGTGAAGCGCCCGCAATGCACCGATTGCCATCGAGTCGCTGGCGACAAAAAAGGCGGTTGGATAATCGGTTGTTAACGCTTCTTTCATGAGGCGATAGCCATCTTCGGCAGTAAACCGTCCCGTCCATACATAATTTGGCTCGCACAGTCCTTTCACATATAAATATTCATAAAACGTCGTTTCCCGCTCGTCGCGAATAAGCATCTCACCGTCCACATATTCTCTCCCGCCAATGTAGCCGATTTTTTCATGCCCAAGCGAAAGCAAATAATCCAACACCCGAATCATCGACTGGCGAAAATCGATCACGACGGAATCAAACCTCATTTCGTCTGGAGAACAATCAACAAACACGATTTGTTCTGTACTTGTCGTAAACACTTCCATATCTTTCGGGCCAAACTTTCCGACCGCGATAATGCCGTCTAGTCCTGCGAGCCATTCGGACTGGTACGAGTCACCTTGTTTAAACAGTTTAACAAGCTCGATTTGACGGTCAAAGCATTCTTTCTCCACCCCGAGCCGAATCGCCATGTAATACGGGTCGCCTAATTCTTGCAGTTCAGAATACCAATGTACTAATCCAAACCTTAACCGCTCTTTCGTTGTATGTTGATTTCGCTCGCGCAACGTTTTATAGTTCAGTTGTTGCGCGACTTCAAAAATTTTTTTCCTTGTTTCATCGGAGACAGATAGCGTCGGGTCATAGTTCAACACTCGCGACACCGTCGCCACCGACACCCCGACTTTCTCGGCGATTTCTTTTAATGTTGCCATTGATTCACCTCGCGTTTCATTGTAATATGCGATTGCTTTTCTTTCATGCGATTTCCAAAAGGGCGATCACTTGACACTGCCTTCGACCACCGTTTGCAAAAACCGTCGAAACGCCTGCTTGCCTTCTTCCGTTCGTTTGAATACTCCCGCATGCTCAAGTACGGTAATAAAGCGCTTCCCTACCTCTGTTCGTAAAATGTCCCACACATTTTCCTCTTGAATGGAAGGATGGGAGGCGCGAATTTGTTCATACCACTCCCAATGTTTGTGCATCGCTTCTTCCCATTTGTCTTTGCTTACGTTGTGAACGAGATAGGTGGCTAATGTTTTTAATTCTTCCGAAAGCCTTCCTGGCAATACGGCTAGCCCCATGACTTCGATGAGCCCGATGTTTTCTTTTTTTAGATGGTGCAATTCTTCATGCGGATGGAAAATGCCGTACGGATGCTCAGGCGATGTTCGGTTATTGCGCAACACGATGTCCATTTCAAACGACTCGCCGCGCCGTCTCGCAATCGGCGTAACGGTATTATGCGGCGTGTCGCCAGTATAGGCATAAATCCCGACGCTTGGGTCGCTATACGTTTGCCACGTGCGGTAAAGCAAATCGGCCGCTTCAAGCACCTCCTCTTTCCGGCCGCGAAGACGAACGACCGACATCGGCCAGCGGACGATGCCAGCAGTTAGCGTCGGAAATGCCGGCAATGAGATATATTCCTCCATTTCTGCTTTTTCCATCGCAAACGTATAACGCCCGCCTTGAAAATGGTCGTGCACTAAAATCGAGCCGCCGACAATCGGTAAATCGGCATTTGAGCCGATAAAATAGTGCGGGAATTTTTCGATAAAATCAAGCAGTCGTTCAAACGTTTTTCGTTCCATTTTCATCGGCACGTGCTCGGCATGAAAGACGATGCAATGTTCGTTATAATACACGTACGGCGAATATTGAAAATACCACCGCTCCGCAAGAAGGGATAACGGAATGATGCGATGATTCGCACGCGCTGGATGATGCCACGTTCCTTCATACCCTTCATTTTCTGCGCAAAGCACACATTTCGGATAAGCAGACGCAGGAGTTTCTTTTAATTTGGCGATTTCTTTCGGGTCTTTTTCCGGCTTTGCTAAATTAATTGTAATATCAATCTCTCCATATTCGGTTGCCACTTTCCAATGTTCGTTTTTCGCCAATCGCTCTGTTTGAATATAGTTCGAGGCGCGGCTAAGCGCATAAAACCAGTCGGTCGCTTGCTTTGGCGTTTGCTGATACCGCTCATAAAAGGTACGAATGACTTCCGATGGACGCGGCATTAAGCAGTTCATTAGTTTTGCTTCCCATACATCGCGTTCTGTCGTCGTGTTCGTCTGCAATAGCCCCTGCTCGTACGCCCAATCTAACATAGACGACAAAATCGCAGGAAGAGGGAGGGAGGAAGGTGCTCCCTCGGGAGGCTGCCATTCGTCTAGCTGTAACGCCGCAAGCAGCCGGTTGCGCGTATAAATGACGTCTTCTTTTTGCAGAAGTTCGTGCATAAGACCGTGCTGAATCAATTGTTCGATTGCCAAATAAATATTCACCGCTTCCCACCTCGATAGCCGTTTGGATTTGCTTGATGCCATTCCCAAGCGGAAGCGACGATGTCGTCGATTGTTGTGTATGTCGGCTTCCAACCGAGTTCGCGTTGCGCTTTTTCGGAAGAAGCAACGAGCCGCGCCGGGTCGCCCGCGCGTCTTTCAACGACTCGCGCTGGAATGTCATGTCCAGTGACGCGGCGTGCTGCTTCAATCACTTCTTTGACGGTAAATCCGTTGCCATTGCCAAGGTTAAATACGTCGCTTTTTGCGCCGCTTCTTAACTTTTCGACCGCAAGCCAATGAGCATCGACTAAGTCGAGAACGTGAATGTAATCGCGGATGCACGTTCCGTCATGGGTATCATAGTCATCACCAAAAATATGAATCTCGTTTCGCTGTCCGAGCGGAACTTTTAATATCAGCGGGATTAAATGCGTTTCTGGATCATGATCTTCCCCTAAGTGAGCGCCGTAAGCACCAGCGACGTTAAAATAGCGCAAGGAAATATAACGAATGCCGTACGCTTCGTCGACCCATTTCATCATTTTTTCCATCGCGAGCTTCGTTTCCCCATATGTGTTCGTTGGGACGGTCGGGTCGGTTTCGACAATCGGGATTTGCTTCGGCTCTCCGTATACCGCTGCAGTCGAGGAGAAAACGATTTGTTTCACCCCAAATTCGTGCATGACTTCCAACAATACTTGTGTTCCGTATACGTTGTTGTCGTAGTATTTTAGCGGCTTTTCCATGCTTTCTCCGACAAGCGAGTTGGCCGCAAAATGAACGACCGTATCAATGTCATGCTTTCGGAATACGTCGCGCAAAAAGGCGCGGTCACGAATGTCCCCTTGGTAAAACAACGCTTCGTGATGCACCGCCTCGCGATGCCCTGTCTGCAAATTATCGACGACGACCACTTGTTCCCCTTTTTCGATGAAGCGATGCACCGCATGGCTACCGATATAGCCAGCCCCGCCGCAAACAAGAATCATAACATCATCTCCTCTTTTTCTGTTATTTCTTTTGCGCCGTCACCAATTTTCACGACGTAAAAACTTGCTTCATAGCCGATTTTTTCCGCATATTCACGCCCGACTTGCTCAATGAACGAAGGAATGTGTTCATCTTTCACCATGTTCACCGTACAGCCGCCAAAACCAGCACCGGTCATGCGGGCACCGATCGTCCCTTCGTGCTTCCACGCTGCCTCAACAAGCGTATCAAGTTCTATCCCCGTTACTTCGTAGTCATTGCGCAACGAAAGGTGGGATTGTTTCATCAGTTCACCAAAGCGGGTGAAGTTGCCGTTTTCCAATGCCTCTGCCGCCTGCATCACTCGTTCGTTTTCCGTCACGGCATGGCGAGCGCGTTTTTGTTCGACAGGAGAAAGAACGTGTGCGTATTTCGCCAGCTGTTCGCTTGTCAGTTCGCCGAGGGAAGAAATCGGGAGGTGTTGCTGCAACTTCGTAAGCGCTGCTTCGCACGTCGCTCGCCGCTCGTTATACGCCGAATCGGCTAACCCGCGCTGCTTGTTCGTATTGGCGATGATAATTGAGCAATCGTTCAGTAAAAGCGGTAAATAACGATAATGCAACGTTTGGCAATCTAATAAAATCGCACGATCTTTCTTTCCCATTCCGACGGCAAATTGGTCCATAATGCCGCAATTGACGCCAATATAATTATTTTCTACGTTTTGGCTCATTTTCACAAGTTCAAGCGTGCTGAAGTTTGCTTGAAACAGTTCATTGACCATGACCGCTGTGACAAGTTCAATCGAAGCAGAGGACGACAACCCCGCTCCGTTCGGAATGTTTCCGTAATATAGCACATCAAACCCGCTGTCGATGATAACCCCTGACGCTTGGAACGCTGCGAGAATTCCTTTCGGATAGTTCGCCCAGCCATGTTCGTCGCGATATGCTAAATCTGTTAGCGGAACGGTAATCACCCCTTTTTCCGGAAAATTTTGCGAATACAGCCGAACGTTACCGCTTTTTGTTTTTCTCACGAAGGCATAGGTGCCGATTTCAAGGGCACACGGCAACACATGCCCACCGTTGTAGTCCGTATGCTCCCCGATCAAATTCACGCGGCCGGGGGCGAAGAAGGTGCGGATTTCTTCCCTTCCCCCACCAAACCATGCAAGAAAATCCGTCTTTACCTTTTCAATCATTGTTCTTCCTCCTAAACTGCTTTTATAGTAAATATTTTAGTAAATTTTTTAGTTAATCACAAGTGGATGGAAACATTTTTTTCTGACAAACGTATAACAATTAGCCGATTCATCCACGTTATGTATAAAGGGGGCTTTTGCCATGGAAACGAAACAATGGTTAGAACAAGAATTAGCAAAAATCGAACGATGGGAGCGCAGTCAAAAAGATTTATGGTTTTGGGAAAAAATTGGGCGCCTTCCGTTTAAAGTATTGGATAAGCTAACACCACCGATCGTACATAAAAAACTTGGACAGCTGCTCGACGAACTCGGTAGCTACATCCAAAGCGGCGGGCAATATTTAGTGAACGAAGCGAAAATGCTCGAAAAGTTTCCTGCGGCTTCTATTGAGCAAGTTGGACAGTTGCCGCTTGCAACGATGGATCGCGTATGCGACGAATTAGTGGAAGCTCGCATTACATTCGCCCAATACCAAGGGGCAACGACCGGTGTAGGCGGACTGTTTACGCTAGCCATTGACATTCCCGCCATGCTCGGGTTAGCGTTAAAAACGCTGCAAGAGATCGCGATTACTTACGGCTATGACCCGAAAGAAAAAAAAGAGCGCATTTTTATCGTGAAGTGCTTGCAGTTTGTCTCCAGCGACATCGTCGGCAAAAAAGCGATTCTCGACCAGCTCACGTCGTTTTCCAACGACCATCAGCAAGTATTTTCCCAGCTGCAAGGCTGGCGGGAAGTCATGATGACGTTCCGCGACCAATTCGGCTGGAAAAAACTATTCCAACTCGTCCCAATCGTCGGCATTATTTTCGGCGCCATGTTTAATAAAATGTTTATCAAAGACATCGCCGAAGCGGGGAAAATGCTTTATCGGAAGCGGAGGGTGTTGGAGAAAATTGCTCAATTAGAAACCGGTGCCGAATGAGACACCGGTTCTATTTCTTTTAGACACCTTGATAAGTTGTTTTTAATGGTCAATCTACGCTTCTAAGCCGCCATATTACGCTAACAAAATCGCCGTGACGTTCTGGCACGTTGAGCCCCACATACATCAGTTCATCTCCGCCATACACTTCTCCGGTACCCATGATCTCGTACTGTTTCTTCGGATTTAGTCCTTTCAGCCGTATAAGCGACAGTGGGGCGTTGGCTTCGGCTAGTACACGAAAATAAGCAACAAACGCTTCGGATTGGTCTTTCGATACAACCATCCAAGCCGCTTCATTGCCTTCAAACGGGCTTAACATTCGGTAAAAAGTGCCGAATTGCACAAGATGGCGAATTTCTTTGTAAAATTCGACTTGGTTTTTAATCTCTTCTTTTTCTTTCTCCAGTAATTTCGTCACATCAAGTTCATACCCGAAGTTGCCGGACATCGCCACATGCCCCCGCATCTCCAATGAGGTGATGCGATGAACTTGGTGGTTCGGAACTGCCGATACGTGTGCGCCGATGGAGCTAATCGGATAAACAAGGCTTGTGCCGTATTGAATTTTTAAGCGCGATACGGCATCTGTATTGTCACTCGTCCACGTTTGCGGCATGTAATAAAGCATTCCAGGGTCAAATCGTCCTCCGCCCCCAGAGCAGCTTTCAAATAAAATGTGCGGGAAGCGAGAAGTGATTTCATCCATCACTCGATATAGCCCGAGCATGTAGCGGTGCGCTGTTTCCCGCTGTCGCTCGGGAGGCAATGTGGCCGACCCAATTTCCGTCATGTGGCGGTTCATGTCCCATTTCACATAGGAAATCGGTGCACTTGCCAATACGTCGGAAAGCACTTGAATCATGTAGTCGCACACTTCTTTACGGGAATAGTCTAAAACAAGTTGGTTTCTTCCTTCCGAACGCGGGCGGTTCGGCACATGAAGACACCAGTCGGGATGCTTCCGGTATAGTTCGCTGTCCACGGAAACCATTTCTGGTTCCACCCATAAGCCAAACTGCATTCCTGTTTCGTTCACGCGTTTCGCCAATCCTTCTAATCCGTTTGGAAGTTTCCGTTTGTCAACGAACCAGTCCCCTAACGAACGTTTATCATCGTCACGCTTTCCAAACCAGCCGTCGTCTAATACAAATAACTCGATTCCTAGTTCCGATGCCGTTTTGGCGATCGTCAAAATCTTTTCCTCATCAAAATCAAAATACGTCGCTTCCCAGTTGTTGATCAAAATCGGGCGCTCCCGGTCGCGAAACACCCCACGCGCTAGACGAGTACGATATAATTCATGAAACGTTTGCGACATGCCGTTCAATCCTTCGTCAGAATACACCATCACCACTTCCGGTGTTTGGAACGATTCACCCGGCTCTAATAGCCACGTAAAATCAAATGGATTAATCCCGAGCGATACGCGTGCGGTATGAAACTGATCGACTTCGACTTGGGCGAGAAAATTGCCGCTGTATACGAGATTAAAGGCATACACTTCTCCGTGATCTTCATCCGCATTTTTTCTCAATAAGGCGATAAACGGGTTTTGTTGGTGGCTGCTCGCGCCGCGGCGGCTTTCCACCGATTGCGTGCCGACAAACAACGGTTTTCGTTCGATATATCGTTCTCGGCAATGTGCCCCGTAAAGATGAAGGAAATCAAACTGATCATCCGAAAAATCGACGTTCATACTTAACGCCCTTAATAGTTTGATATGTTCTGATCCATGATTTTCTAAACGAACCGAACGAGTAATGACGTTCCATTTTTCATAAACCGTATACAGTAACATCGCTCGTAAGCCTATTACACTGTCCTCTAAAACAATTTCGAGTGTTTCTGCTTCATTTTCATGTTCGACATACGTAGCCGGTAGCCCCTCTAGCTTCGGCTTTCCTTTATAGATGCGATGCGTTTTATAACGCAAATCCGAAATCGTTGAACCGTTTTCCAATTGCACTTGATACGCCGGTGTGCGGAAATCGGTATTTCCGTACGCCGGATACTCTTGCGGCAGCGTATCTAACGAAAACGCTCGGTCGGACGGGTCGGGGTTTGGGGAAAATCCACGGTCAAAAAACTGTAAACTCCTCGACAACCGAGGGATTCTAATTCTTTTCCCCCAATACATATGTGCTACATATCCATGTTGCGTAATTTTTAGTATGTAACTCATCCCACAGGATTGAATATGAAACACAGACTGGTCCAAGTAATAAGTAATCATGCTTCAAACCTCTTTTCAAAAAAATTCTCTCTATTATCACAATAGCATTTATTTAGTAAAAAATCATTATTTTTTAGTAAAAAAAGAAATGCCCTTTTAGGCATTTCTAAAATCTCCGACCGCTTCTTTTAACGCTGTTTCTAGTTCTTCTGTATACTCTCGCGTCATCTCCTCCGGCCATTGCCAATACTCCGTCATGAAGCGAATGACGGCGTCTTTCCATGTCCGCACCCATTGAATGTTAAATAAAAGGGCGCCGGTGCGGCGGATGAAGTAATCAGAAGGTTTGACGGCCATTTCGCCTTCGAGCGCGTATACAAGCGTTGCAAACACTTCGCGCGAAAGCCCGCAGTTTTCTTCATAATCCTTGCTTAATGTAAATATGCGGTCAACGTTCGTTCCGTATTGTTTCGCCAGGCGTTCTCCTTCTGCTTTCGTAAAGCCGTAGCGCGTCGCTTCTTCCGCTTTTTGCGCGATAAACGCAGGCAATTGGTGAGAGCCGCCGACATCGCCGCCAGAAATCGGCAAATGTTTCGTTTGGCAAGGACGGAATGTTAGTCCTTCTTCTTTTTCAAGCTGTTTGACGACTAAATCGACGACCGTTTCGGCCATTTTCCGATAGCCGGTTAGCTTTCCGCCTGCAATTGTCACAAGCCCTGACGGGGATTGCCAAATTTCATCTTTCCGCGAAATTTCCGATGGATTTTTCCCTTCTTCATAAATAAGCGGCCGCACTCCTGCCCAACTTGATTCGATCTCCCTTGCCGTCACGCGCACGGACGGAAACATATAATGAATCGCTTGCAGCAAGTAGTCACGATCTTCGTCCGTCATTACTGGATTCGTCAAATCCCCGTCGTAAAACGTATCGGTCGTGCCGACGTACGTTTTGCCATCGCGTGGGATGGCAAACACCATTCGCCCGTCCGGTGTATCGAAATACACGGCTTGTTTTAACGGAAAGTGTTTTTGGTCGATGACAATATGAACGCCTTTTGTAATTTTTAACATTTTCCCTTGTTTCGAGCCATCTTTTTCCCGCAGTGCATCGACCCATGGGCCAGCCGCGTTAATCACCTTTTTCGCTCGTACCGTATACGTTTGACCGGTAAGTTCATCGCGACAGCGCGCCCCGACGACGCGTCCGTTTTCGTAAACAAACGCTTCTGCCTTGACGTAATTTGCGGCGTCTGCGCCGCACTCGATCGCTTTTTTCAACACTTCGATCGTTAAGCGGGCATCGTCTGTACGATATTCGACATAATATCCTCCACCAATTAGCCCATCTCTTTTCAACAGCGGTTCTTTTTGTAGCGTTTCCTCCTTGTTTAACATCGTCCGGCGCTCACTTCGTTTCACCCCCGCTAAATGATCGTACACCCATAACCCAACCGATGTGCTCCATTTGCCAAACGTTCCATCTTTATAAATCGGCAACAACATCCACTCCGGCGTCGTTACATGCGGACCGTTTTCGTACACGATCGCCCGCTCTTTTCCAACCTCGGCAACCATTTTCACCTCGAATTGCTTCAAATAACGAAGCCCGCCGTGCACAAGTTTTGTCGAACGGCTTGATGTTCCGGCCGCGAAATCTTGCATTTCTACTAACGCGGTTTTTAACCCACGCGTCACTGCATCCAGCGCAATGCCGCAGCCCGTAATCCCGCCGCCAATAATCAGCACATCGTAATACTCCTTGTTCATTTTTTCTACCATCGTCGCACGTTTCATCGTTTCTCCTCCCCCTTTTTAAAAGCAAAAAGAGACCACAACAAACACGACAAGCCTTCGCTTATCATGTATGCATGGTCTCTCCAAATCTCCTGACATGTTATTAACTTACCTTCATTATAGCGAAAATCGCCCCGTTTGGCTAGCGAAAAAATCGTCAGCGCACCGCCGCATAATGCTCCCAAAGCGCTTTGTTTGACGTCGTAATCGCCGTCGCTCCGGCTGCTAATGCGCGCTCGACATCTTCTAACGTTCGCACAAGCCCGCCTGCTAAAATCGAGAGGCCTGTCCGCTCCTTCACTTCTTGAATGACATGCGGCATCGCGCCCGGCATCACTTCAATAAAGTCCGGCTTTGTTTTCTCAATCAACTGGTAGCTTTTTTCAAGGGCATGTGAGTCTAATAAAAAAATACGCTGGATCGCTAACACCTTTTTTTGCTTTGCTTTCATAATCACGCTTCCCCTTGTCGAAATCAACCCGCACGGCTTCAGCTCTTGGCACAAATATTCCGCCGCATACTCATCGTGGCTCAGCCCTTGAATTAAATCCGCATGGACGAACAAACTTTTGCCGCATTGACGCGCGTATTGGAAGACGCTTTTCAGCTGCGAAAGGTGCAATTCGAGCAACACCGCATATCCATATGGACTTTGCAAAAACGTTTCGAAGTCTTTCATCGTTTTAATCGCAGGAATGATTTTTTGTTGATGAAGGTTCAAAAAAATCGCCCCTTACTCATGATTTTTCGCTGCATCGGCTGCTGCTAAGCATGACGTAAGCAACGCCCGCGGCTTGCAAGCGCTTATTTTAATCCCCCGCTTTTGAAATTTCTCGATCACGTGCTGGATTTCCTTCTTTTGTCGATTGCTAGGCAAATGCTCTTCCATCTCTTCTCACCTTTCTTTTCCCCTATTCTTTGCTTTTCACTTTCGGAAGGAACAACTCTACGGTTGTCCCTCCCCCAACTTCGCTTTCGATCACAATTTGTCCACCGTATTTATCGACGATCTCTTTTGCGATAGCAAGCCCTAGTCCTACTCCGCCTTTCTCTCGGCTTCTTGCTTTATCCACCCGATAAAATCGTAAAAACACTTTTTCTAATTCGTCGCGCGGAATCCCGATTCCTTGGTCGCATACCGAAATAGACACATATTTTCTTTCCTCTTTTATGAAAATGGTGATTTCTTTTTGGTGCTGCGAATATTTGACCGCATTATCTAGTAAGATTAGCAACAGCTGTTCTAAATGATGTTTCGCGATCCGAACAAGCGCCTTCTCCCGGATCTCGTCGACGATGCGGAACTGAAAGCTTGGATGGAGCACTCGAAAATTTTTCACAATCTGCTCCGCAGCTTCTCTTGGAGAGGTCGGCTGCAACTCCGCAGGGATCGCAATCGCTTCGGCATGAGATAAATCTAAAAGCTCAAGCACAAGCTTTTTTAAGCGATACACTTCTTGCACCGCCGCTTCCAACGATTCCTCTAAAATCTCGCGATTATTTTTGCCCCATCGCTTTAACAGCGAAAGATGGCCTTCTAAAATCGCAAGCGGCGTCCGCAATTCATGGGAAGCATCTTCGATAAACTGCTTTTGCTGTCGGAACGAATGTTCAATCTCGTCCATCATTTCATTAAACATCGTCATCAACTTTGACATTTCATCGTTCGCGGCAGGAACGTCGATCCGTTTTTGAAATCCGTTATTTTTAATGTTCCGCATCGTGTCCGTTACTGCTTGCAAGCGCCCAACAAAATGTTTGGCAATAAATAGCCCAATGAATGCGCTCATAACCATTGCCACGACCCCGATTAACGTCATGATGAAAAAAATCGTATTAATCATTTGTTGAAATTTCACGAGATGGCGGACGATTTCAATCGTTCCACTCATCCGTGACACATGAAACGGCTTGCGCACAACAATCGAGCGCTCATCGTTGACTAAATGGTAATCCACCTCTAACTTCTCCGGTGTTTCCGCCGAAAGCAACGAAATAGGAGCACGGTTAGACACCGATACGATGACATTCCCTTTTTCATCTAAAATACGGATCGCCTGATATTTTTCATTTAACTTTTCGAGCAATGACTTGCCTTGACGAATATCGCTCAAAGATATATTACGTTTCTCCGCATAATAAGTTTCAATTTCTTCGATCGTTTTTTTCATCGCTTTTTCTTCTTCGTTCAACAGCCACTGCTTCACCGTTTCATATTGCAACCACGTAAACAAAAAATAAACGATAAAAATCACTGACGCCGAAAGAACCGTGAGCTTCCACTTTAATGAGACGTTTTCTAAACGAAAAAGTTTCATGACCGCATCACATATCCCGCCCCACGCACTGTCTGGATATAACGTTCCTTGTCCGTTTCGTCTAACTTATGGCGTAAATAGCGGACGTACACATCGACTACGTTCGTTTCTACTTCCGTATCAAATCCCCATACTTTATTAAGCAGCGCATCTCTTGTCAGCACAATGTCAACATTTTGTAGAAACGTCACGAGCAAATCGTATTCCCGCTTCGTTAATTCAATCATTTGTCCTTCTTTTTTCACAATGCGGGCTTTCATGTCAACGACAAGATCTTTAAAGGTCAAGCACTCTTGCTCCATTGACGGATGAACACGTCGGAACAAGGCGCGGATGCGCGCTAATAATTCTTCGATCGCAAACGGTTTCACAATATAATCATCCGCCCCGCTATCTAGCCCCATCACGCGATCAAACACACTATCCCTTGCTGTAATCATAATCACCGGCGTTTTTTTCACCGCTCGTAGCCTACGGCATACTTCCATGCCGTTTAAACTTGGAAGCATTAAGTCCAATAAAATGAGACCCCATTCCTCGGATAAAGCTAGTTCTAATCCTTCTCGACCATCGTGACATACGCGCACTTCATATCCTTCATGCAGCAAATCCAACTCGATAAACCGTGCTAAATTCGCTTCGTCTTCAATAATTAAAATACGTTTGTTCATCTTTTTCCCTCCTGTCCTTTATCATATCAAAAAGAAATGCCAACCGCTTCAAGCGGTCAGCAAGATGATAGCCGATTATGAATGTTTATCAAACAAATCGATAAATGCCTGCACAATTTCGATGAATTGGTACATAAGCAAAGATGCAGCTGTTCCTGAGAAAAAAAGTGTAATAACCATATTCATGCGCGCTCCTCCTTCTTGCTGCCGGTCTTTCGGTACTAAGGATGGAGCTATGATTTTCACAACATTTTTGCTTGTTTTCTAAGGAACGTTGCTTACATACCGGCTTTTTTTCATCATAGCTGTTCAATCTTAAAAACACATGAAATTTCGCTAAAAAATAATAGTGACCTTTTCTGCCGGTTGCACATACATTTAAAGATAGAGAAGAACGGAAGGAGCTGAATACGGTGAACGATCATTTTCAACCGCCAACAAGAAAAAAGTGGGATGAAGAACCGCTTCAACGTTTGCGCGAGATGGTTGACCAATTTTTTGACGAACGCCCGCTCAAAAAAATGTTTGAAACACTCGATGAATATTTTCACGAAACATTTTTACGCTCGTATATCCCGATTGACGTCCATGAAACCGCCGCTGAATACATCATTACCGCTCATCTCCCGAACGTCAAACGCCAGCAAATCCAGCTTGAATTCGATGACACGATGCTGCATCTCACCGTTCATAACAGCGAAGTCGTCGAATCAACCGACGAGCAAAACAACGTGCATAAAAAACAGCGCATGTATCAAAACATGACGCGCACAATCCCGTTGCCTTATCCGGTAAAAGAAAACGAAATTAAAGCATCATTTGAAAACGGCGAACTGGTCATTCGCCTGCCGCAGAAGAAAAAATTTATCGACATTGATTAAAGGTGCGCGCTCATCAATCATTGGAATGAAGTGTATGAGCTTTTATCATTTCCCGGCAGAAGACTCCCACTTCAAGGAACAAGAAGGGCGCAGCCCAGTGAGTAAGTGGGAGATGAATGCCGGTAGGCGACAGTCTAAGATTGCTTTTTGAGATATTCCTCAATTAGCTTTTCGAGAATCTTGCTGACATCTGTTCCTTCTTTCACGGCTTGAATTTTAAGTTTTTGGATAAGTTCTTCGTCTAATGTTGTAGTGAATTTTTTTCTAGCCATTGGTATCATTCTCCTTGTCTAAATACGTACTTACGTATATAATAACAGTTAAGGAGGTGATAATCAATGCTAGTAAACAAAGCGTATAAATTTAGAATATATCCAAATAAGAAACAAATTGAATTAATTAATAAAACATTCGGCTGTTCTCGATTTGTTTTTAACTTCTTTTTAAGCAAGCAGAAAAACAAAGATAACTATTGGTATATCGTTGAAGAAATGGTTCGAAACGGACAACTTCCCTCGAACAATTGGAAAGGCGAATACTTTAATAAGAATCAGTCCATAAAAGAACTCCCTAAATTAAAAAAGTATTACCCTTTCCTAAAAGAAGTAGACAGCATTGCCTTGCAAAAATCTGTTGAGAATCTAGGCAATGCTTTTGATCGATATTACAAAAAACAAGGAAGTTATCCATGCTTTAAGTCAAAAAAGAATCCTGTTCAGTCTTATACAACAAAATACACTAACGACAACATTGCCATTGATGGAAACAAAATTAAATTGCCAAAACTGGGATGGGTTCGTTTTGCGAAAAGCCGTGAAGTCAAAGGGCACATTTTAAATGCAACGATTAGGCGGAATCCATCAGGCAAATATTTCATCTCTATTGGTGTCGAAGCTGAAGTTTCAGAACTTCCAAAAACAAATTCTGCCGTTGGTATTGATGTAGGACTGAAAGATTTTGCTGTTCTTTCGGACGGAACGACATACTCAAATCCTAAGTTTTTTCGAAAATTAGAAGAAAAACTGGCGAAAGCTCAACGGATGATGAGCAGACGAAAAATTGGCAGTTCAAACTGGCATAAAGCTAAAATTAAAGTTGCCCGCATCCATGAGAAAATCACCAATGCAAGGAATGATTACTTGCACAAAATCTCCACCGAGATTGTCAAAAACCACGACATCATCGGCATGGAAGATTTGTCTGTAAGCAATATGCTGAAAAATCATCACCTTGCAAAAGCCATTAGTGAAGTATCATGGTCACAGTTTAAAACCACGATTGAATACAAGGCGAAATGGTACGGCAAACAAGTTGTTACGGTTGCGAAAAATTTTCCATCCAGTCAGCTTTGTTCTTGTTGTGGTTACCAAAACAAAGACGTTAAAAACCTCGGATTACGTGAATGGGAATGCCCGAAATGCCACGCAAAGCATGATAGAGACCTTAATGCAAGCATTAACATCAAGAATGAATCGTTAAAAATTTTAACAGCTTAAAAGCTATTAAAATTGCAGGAGACTATCTAAGTCGTTTGTACTGCCGAACCGTAGGAACTACGGGGGTAGCCTGCTTAAAACTAGAGGGATGCCTCGGTGTTCGCAGGAATCTCCCGCTTCAAACAAACCGTAAGGTTGTTAAGCGGTGAGTAGTTCAATTTAACAGAAAAGGTGTCCTTGGCTGTTTCGGACACCTTCTCACTTTTTAAACGTACTAAGCAATCCTTTCAGCACTCCGTTTGCCTGATGGACCGTATTGATCATTTGTCCTACCGTATTCATCATTTTGTTAATGTCGTACGTTCCGTCAGAAGTTTTAAACTGCGACATAATCGACGGAAGTCCAGACGCCGGCGGTTTTAACATTGGGCTTGGTTTCGGATACGGCGTCATGTACGGAGAATGTTGCCCCATCATCGGCCAGTGTGGCGGCTGCTGCTGGTACGGATGCCAGTTGGCAGGTGGATGATGTGGCCAATGGGAAAACGATGGTGGAAACGGAGCGCGCTGCGGATATGAATATGAATGCGGATATTGGTACATATATCTCCCCCTCTTTCTATATCACCATTGTATGCATTGTATAGGCGGAAGGTGCGCGCGGACATGTCACAAGTTGTCGGAAGTTTCAATTTTTTGAATTTATTTAAATGCTCTATTTTTATGATAAGATGTATAAAAACACGAACTGATGAAGGGGGATGCACGATGAACGCGACCGAATTAAAAAACAAATTCATCGCCACGAAAAATTACGAACCGACTGACTTGAACGAACTGCTCGATTTTGCGCGCCAACTATATTTACGTGGCGAGATCACCATCTCCCAATACCGCGACATTACTCGTGAACTCGAATTAGCGGGGGCTTACAAACCAGAACAGAAAAATGAATATGTGGGGCTATAATCGGGAGGGTGCTCCCGTTTTTTTATGTATGATTCATCGCTCTTTGTGACAAAGTAATGAACAAGGGGGTGGCATGATGGGTAGAGGCGTTCATTTTCACCATAAGCGAAAAGGACACGAACACGAACCGCCAAAACACGGTAAAAACGTTCCGCCGAAACAGACCGAGCGAGTCGAGTACGAAATTGGAACGGTGGCGACAGAAACGGGCGGCCCAGTTTCCATTAAAGTCAAAAAAAACGAGTAACGATAAAAACGGCTTCCCTTTCTATCATAGGGACAGCCGTTTTTCCGTTCGGTTTGTTTACTCATCAAACAAAATGCAATTTTGATGGCACAAATACGTTTTGTTCTGTTTTCTCGTCCATTTTTTGTTCTACTGCGTCTAGCTGCTGTTCGAGCTTTCGAATATGCGTTTTCTGATGCCCGCACTGTTCCTTTGCAAAATCGTCAATGACGTGATCCATTTTCGCTTCGACTTGCTGCATTAATTCTAAAATTTCCCCCAACTGTTTTTCCACTTCCTCTTTTTTTACCCACCGCATCGTCATTCCTCCCATCTCCGTTTGCTTTTAAACATTCGCCATTTCTTCTATGCTCCCTTCCCACTTGACAAAACTAGAACCATTTCGGCAAAGAAAGTCGTCTTTTCCATTTCTTCGTGCAATTTCGACATTTTCTTTATACACCCTATTCCTCCTCACCTATGGTATAATAAAAACCATTCAAAGGAGGGACAGGCTCATGTTCAACTACCCTAGCGGAAAACGATACAAAGCGAAAGAAGAGCAGCCAATCCACCGCTTTCATCCGAACTACGGAAACCGCGGCATGACGCTAGAAGAAGACTTAAATGCAACGAACGAATACTATCGGGCACACGGCATTGCGGTCATCCATAAAAAACCGACGCCGATTCAAATTGTCCGCGTCGACTATCCGAAACGGAGCGCGGCCGTCATCAAAGAGGCGTACTTCAAACAAGCGTCCACAACGGACTACAACGGTGTATACCGCGGCAAATACATCGACTTCGAAGCAAAGGAAACGCAAAGCGTAACGTCGTTTCCATTAAAAAATTTTCATGAACATCAAATTCACCATATGAGACAAGTACTCGCACATGGGGGAATTTGTTTTGTCATTTTGCGTTTTTCCGCGCTTGATGAAGTATATTTATTAGATGCTTCCCACTTGCTCACCTTCTGGGAACGCCAACAAGTCGGTGGTAGGAAATCAATTACAAAAAAGGAAATAGAAATGTGTGGACATTACATTTCACTTGGCTACCAACCACCAATTGATTATATTAAAGTAGTAGAATCCATCTACTTTTAAAGAAAGGTAGGATTTTTATGTCTGGTGACTATCGTTCTCGTGTAGAACGGAAACAAGCAACAAAGCAAGTAAAATCAAAAAAAGCGAAAAAACGAAAAACGAAATCGGCCTTCAAAATGATTGTACTGACACTCGTCATTTTCATGATGCTTAGTATCATCGGCGGTATCGCTGCGTTTGCCTACTTTGTCAAAGACGCTCCGCCGCTTGATGAAGCGAAAATTAAAGACCCGCTCTCTTCAACCATTTATGACATGAACGGCCGTAAAATTGCTGAATTAGGTGGACAAAAACGAACATATATTTCGTATTCCGATATTCCAAAAGTACTGGAAAATGCTGTGTTGGCAACGGAAGATGCCCGCTTTTACCAGCATCATGGCGTTGACTTCATCCGCCTCGGCGGAGCTGTTCTAGCTAACTTTAAAGAAGGATTTGGTGCGGAAGGCGGTAGTACAATTACCCAACAAGTTGTGAAACTGACCTTCCTGTCGCGGGAAAAAACGTTAAAGCGGAAAGTGCAAGAGCTATGGTTAGCGCTTCGGCTTGAACAAAAATATTCAAAGCATGAAATTTTGGAAATATATTTAAATAAAATTTATTATTCTAACGGTGTTTACGGCGTCGCGAAAGCCGCTGAATATTACTTCGGCAAAACGAACTTAAAGGACTTAACGCTTCCGGAAGCGGCGTTGCTTGCTGGACTTCCGCAAAGCCCGAACAACTATAACCCGTATGAACGTCCAGAGGCCGCAAAACAACGGCGCGACATCGTTCTCTCGTTAATGGCAGAACACGGCTTTATTACAAAAGAAGAAGCGGAAAAAGCGAAACAAGTGCCGATTCAATCGATGCTCGTCGATCGAAAAAAACATAATCAATCCGCGGCGATTCCGTACGATTCTTTTATCGACGAAGTCATTAAAGAAGTCACCGATCAAGCGAACGTCAACGTATATGAAGACGGATTAAAAATTTATACGACGCTTGATCCAGATGCGCAAAGCTACGTCGAAGATTTGCTCAATTCAAACGATCTATTTACAGATAAAAAAGATTTGCAAGCGGCGATCGCTTTGATCGACACAAAAACAGGCGAAATACGTGCACTTGGCGGCGGAAGAAATGAAGAAGACGTGACATTCGGCTTTAACTATGCAACACAGCGTGTCGGACAGCCGGGCTCCACGATTAAACCGATCTTAGATTACGGTCCAGCGATTGAGTATTTACAATGGTCGACCGCTCATCAACTCGTGGACGAACCATACCAATATTCAAACGGAACGCCAATTAAAAACTGGAACGGCACGTACGAAGGTCCGATGACGATGCGAATGGCGCTCGCGAAATCGCGCAACATTCCGGCGCTAAAAGCGTTGCAAGCGGTCGGATTGGAGCGAGCGAAGCAGTTTGCGAACAAACTCGGCATGGGTTTTGACAAAATTTACGAATCGTACGCCATCGGAGGCCTCGAAAAAGGCGTGTCTCCGCTGCAAATGGCCGGCGCTTACAGCGCGTTTGGCAATAACGGCGTCTATATTAAGCCGCATGCGGTAACGAAAATCGTCTTTCCGGACAATACGGAAATGGACTTGACGCCAAAACCGAAAGTAGCGATGAAAGACTATACCGCGTATATGATTACCGATATGTTAAAAACGGTCGTTCAATCCGGTACAGGAACGTTAGCGAACGTGCCGGGCCTACATGTAGCTGGAAAAACAGGAACAACAAACTATCCGGAAGATGTCGCGCGACAGTATGGGCTGCCGAGCAACGCTGTTCCGGACAGCTGGTTTGTCGGTTATACGCCGAACTACACCGCTGCCGTATGGACCGGCTTCAGCAAACGAAGCAGCACAGCGAATTTGTCGATATATGAACAAAAGCTGCCGCGCCTATTGTTTAAAAAAGTCATGGCGCATGTAGATCGAGGCGGAGAGGATTTCCCAATGCCGAAAAGCGTCGTGAAGCTACCAATTAAAAAAGGATCCAATCCGCCGCAGCTGGCTGGAAAATTTACGCCGAAAGACGAAATTGCATACGAATGTTTCGTGAGAGGCAGCGAGCCAACCGAAACGGCAAAAGACGAACAGCCGATTGCACCAACAAATTTACAAGCAACGTACGATCCGGCAGCGGATGCTATTTCATTAACTTGGCAATATGATAATGATCTAGAAAATGTTGCATTTGAAGTGCGTATAAAAAATGACAAAGGCGAAACGGCCGTGCTTCCGGCGACTAATTTATCGTTAACGATCAGCCGCCCAACGAAAGGCGCGGTTTACACATTTGAAGTATATACGATCAGCAAAGACGGACAAGTGAAAAGCGAACAGCCAGCGACTGCGACCTTACAAGTGCCGGACGACCAACAAAACAGTGAAACAACGCCTCCGCCCGAGCAAAATGGAAACAACAATAACGGATCGACAGACGGAACGAACAACGGAAGCAATAACAACGGTAACGGTGGAAGCAATAGCAGCGGTGAACAAAATAGTAATGGTGGCGGAACGGATGGCAACACCATCCCGACTAATCCGACGACACCGCCAACACAAAATAACGACAATAACAACACAACCGGAAGCAATTCGACAAATCGGATCGGAAAAAGCCTCCTTCCGTCATCCGGCGACGGATCGACGATTTCCATCCCATAAAAAAGCGGAGACTACTCAAAAATTTATTACCTTATCTTCTGAAAAAAGGGATGTCAGCGCGACATCCCTTTTTTCATCATTACTAATTTTTTGAAATAAAGCTTCTCTGTTTCGGCAAATAGCTCACTTAATTGAATAAATGAATGGTATAGATCGCAGCGGGCAAAGATGAACTGAAGCCGCTCGACCACGTTGACCGGTTTGAGTGCCAACGCTTCTACTTCCTTTTCCCACTCACGTACATTTTGCACTCGCTTTCCGTTCAGCCAACATAAGCAGACGAGCAAATACGACAATCCGCGAATCATCGGCTCGCGCGCTCTGGCTCGATCTTTTTTGGCAAAATAAGTTGCCAGCGCCTCCTTTTCTTCTTGCCAAAGTTCGAATACCGGAGGAAGCGACTGCTCAATTTGTTCCCATGGTGGCGGAGTAACACCAATTAAATCATAGTAAAAGTATACCGTTTTCATCAGCTGTGGAAACGGTACATCGTTCCTCTCTTTTATTTCATCCCCAGCGCAGAAAAACAGCGGATGAACAAATTCATTTGGCACTTGCAACGCTCCCACCTCACTGTTTCATGCGTTTTTTTCCTTCGCGGCACAGCTCAAGGAGCGGACAAATGTCGCATTTCGGTGCTTGCGCTTTGCAATGGTAGCGCCCGAAAAAAATCATGCGGTGATGCGTAATCGACCATTCTTCTTTTGGAATTTTCCGCATGAGCGTTTCCTCGACTTCTAGCACCGAATCTTTCCAGCGACAAAAGCCAAGCCGCTTACTGACCCTCTCGACGTGCGTATCGACGGCAATTGCCGGAACGCCAAACGCCACCGAAACGACGACATTTGCCGTTTTCCTGCCGACGCCCGGCAATTTCATCAGCTCATCGCGATCGTTCGGCACTTGTCCGTTATATTTTTCGATTAACATCGCACATAACTTTTGGATGTTTTTCGCCTTATTTCGGTATAGCCCGATCGAGCGGATGTCTTGTTGGAGTTCTTCGAGCGAAACGGATACATAGTCTTCTGGCGTTTTATATTTTTCAAACAGCTGCTTCGTGACTTTGTTGACGAGCGCATCGGTGCATTGCGCCGATAAAACGACAGCAATTAATAATTCAAACGGATTGCGGTGCACGAGCTCACAATGAGCGGTAGGGAACATTTCCCCCATTTTATCTAAACAATACCGAATTTGTTGGCGATTTAACAAAAAAATCCTCCTCTCTTACATAGAAAAACGAGAGACCGCGCCTCTCGCTTACGACTCAAGCCAATTATAAAACGTCACTGTCTGTTTGTGTTCGGTCTGTGATGATGGTTGCTTCGGTTGATGTTTGCGAAATTTTTTTCCGTAATCTTTCGCCTGCTCAATCGTACGGACGCCGTTCTTCTTCCATTCGAATAAAATGCGGTCAATGTAGCGAAAGTTCAATTTTCCGGACAGCACCGCCTCGCGCAGCGCCGCTTTAATAATCGCAGGATCATGCTCGTCTTGGTCCATCCACATCGTTAACGTTTCACATTCAAACGGAGAAAGCGGACGGCCAAATTCCTGCTCAAACATCGTATACAAGCTTTGTTCCTCTTCCTGCCGTCCGGCTCGCTTTTCATTGGCCGATTGGATGAGCAAGTAATACACAAGCTTTTCCCAAAGCGGTTTCAATGAGTATTTTTCGATGCGAACCGCTCGTTCATCCATCTGTTCTTCGATGGACACAAACCCTCTTTGCAATAGCTTTCGCAACGTTTCCATGCATTGTGCCGGCGTCAGCGTCATTCGCTCCGCCAACTCCATTGGCGTTGGGAATGCGATTCCTTCTTCGAGAAACGAATGTAAATGCAATAACAACATAAACTCGACTTCCGTTAAGCCGAGGCCTTTATAATGATGCAATAACAGCTTCGGAATTGCGATGCTTCCTTGTGCCAGCCATTCCGCCATTTTCCCTTTATCCATCGGAATACACCTCAACTTATAGTATAACACAACACCCGCCATACCTATATAAGTTGCAATAAAGAATTTCTGATTTTTCGTTTCCTTTTTCATCTAAATACAAACCGATATGATATAACGTGATAAGTGATCCGCTGGATGTAAAACAAAACTTCAACTTATAATAGATAAAAATCCCCCATCACCGGGGGATTTTCTTATGGATAAAGACGGTTTAACAAACGCGGGAACGGGATCGTTTCGCGGACGTGTTCGACGCCGCAAATCCAAGCAACGGTGCGCTCTAACCCTAGTCCAAATCCAGAATGTGGAACAGAGCCGTATTGGCGCAATTCTAAATACCATTTATACGCTTCAAGCGGCAAGTGATGCTCCTCTAAGCGCTGTTTCAACAGCTCGTAATCGTGAATGCGCTCCGAGCTCCCAATAATTTCGCCGTATCCTTCCGGCGCAATTAAGTCGGCGCAAAGCACGACGTCTGGGCGGTTCGGATCTGGCTGCATGTAAAACGGCTTTAATTGCGTCGGATAGTGCGTAATAAACACTGGTTTATCGAAGCTTTCCGCAATCGCTGTTTCATGCGGCGCTCCGAAATCGTCGCCCCACTCGATGTCGTCGAATCCTTTTTCGTGAAGAAGTTGAATCGCCTCATCATACGTGATGCGTGGGAACGGCGGTTGAATGCGCTCGAGTTTGGACGTATCGCGGCCGAGCGTTTTTAGTTCAAGCGAGCAGTTTTTCAAGACAGATTGAACGATATATGACACATATTGTTCTTGTACTTTTAAGTTGTCTTCAAACTCGTAAAACGCCATTTCCGGCTCGATCATCCAAAATTCGATTAAATGGCGGCGCGTTTTCGATTTTTCGGCGCGGAACGTCGGCCCGAACGAAAACACTTTTCCGAGCGCCATCGCTGCTGCTTCCATATAAAGCTGACCGCTTTGGGAAAGGTAAGCGTCCTCGTCGAAATACTTCGTATGGAACAATTCCGTCGTCCCTTCCGGTGCACTGCCGGTTAAAATCGGTGGATCCACTTTCACGAAGCCGTTATTGTTGAAAAACTCGTACGTCGCCCGAATAATTTCGTTGCGAATTTTCATAATCGCGTGCTGACGCTTCGAACGCAGCCATAAATGGCGGTGGTCCATTAAAAACTCGACACCGTGCTCTTTCGGTGTAATCGGATAATCGACCGCTTCATGAATAATTTCGATATTCGTCACGGCAAGTTCATAGCCGAACGGGGAACGCTCATCGACGCGGACCGTTCCCGTCACATATAACGACGTTTCTTGTGTGATCGATTTCGCTAATTTAAAAATGTCTTCCGATACTTGCGATTTTTCGACGACTCCTTGAATGAAGCCTGTCCCATCGCGCAACTGCAAAAAGGCGATTTTTCCGCTTGAACGCTTATTCGCCAACCAAGCGCCGATCGTCACTTCTTGCCCTACATATTTGCTTACTTCAGCAATTGTTGTTTTCACCTGCAAGTCCCTCCAAAACTTGTTCGAAAAACTATGTATGCATAGTTTACATTATACCTTTCGACAAAAAATCAAGCAAGATGAAAGAAAAGCGAAGGAGAGCGCCTAATTTTGCGCATGTAAAAATAGGTTTTATATTAGTTATTTGTCCGAAACATTTTTTCGGTCATTCTCATTTAATACAATAGGTGCGAAAGCATAAAATATATGAAAGGAAGGTAATATTATGGCTTGCTTATGTAATGGAGGATTATTTCCTCGTTTGTTTAGCACACAATTTAGAGCAGTTGCTGATAATGTCACTATCCCAACAACGGCTGGTACCACTACAGTGCTTACTCTTCCACCGATCGCTACGCTTAGCACTGAATCTCCCAACGACTAAAGTCGTGGGGTTCTTGCGTACAGAAGGGCTTCTCATGCACCTGCGTACAGAACTCACCCTTGTTCCGCAAGACTTTCATGGGCAAACACGCTAGGGTGCTTTGCGCCCTGTGCGCCCGATTCAAGACGCTTTTTACGATATTTATTATACACCCATGCTACCGACAAGCTGGTTATCCGATTTTAAACATTCTATTTCCTTGTCGTGCAAACATATAAAATGACTCCATCTTTCTAAACATTTTTGTCGATCTATTTCTTTTAAATTGTCTCTAACATTCATGATTAAAAATGCGCTGTATAAATCACGCTGGACTTTGCGTCCGTCTATTTTATGCCATCGTTGAGAAAGTGTTTTTTTGTTATACTCATCGTTTTGATGGTCGTATTGACTTGCTTTTACACGCATTGTATCAATAAAATGAAGCGTTCTGTTTTCATATTGTAACTTTTGGTTTAATATACTCAAAAACAAACTTGGCGCGCGATTCGCAATGCTTTTACCAAATCGCTTTTTCTTTTTACATTTGCCGTTCACATCCACTTTCGTTTCTTTGGCTCTTTTTTGAAGTGCTTTGAAGTTCATTGTTTCTACTTTGAAACAATCGCCAAGCGTAAGCATCCAGTTAGCCAGTCGATGGTGGTCTTGTTTTCTTTTGTCCGCCATTTTTCGTTGTAGTTCGACTAACTCGTTACGTGTTTTTATATAGTTTTTGCTCCACATCCATTTTTCTTTGTTGTCTTTTTTTATGGTGCCATCTTCATTGTATTTATGGGGATTATTTGCTCGTCTTTGGCGGTCTAGTTTGCGAAGAAGCAATCGTTTCTGTTTTTCCATGTTTTCTACGCTTGGCGCGAGAACAAGTAGCTTTACGTCGCGCGATGAACAAACAGCGATTGTTTGTGTACCTATGTCTATACCAACGTCACCTTGACCAAGTGGATGCTTGATTTCTCCTGTTTCTTTATTGGCTTTTTTAGGCGGGATGCCTTCAAGGACAAGTTGAATGTAATACTTTATTTTTCCTCTTATTCGCTTACGTAGGATACGGCAATACTTTACTCGATCTTGTAAAGCGATAGATGCATATATGTCGTTTTTGCGAATAATGACAGGAATAGATAATCCATTCCATAAAAGATGACCATCTTTAAAACGAATGCCTGTGTCGTTTGATTTCCCTTCTACCGAATCCATTTCGTTATGTTTTTTGAAATACACTTGCTTAGCATCTCCACATACAAGTTTTTCAAACGCCAACCATGCTCTTGTAGCGATTTTTTGCGCTGTGTTCGAGTCGATATGTTTTTTAAAAGGGGATCGCATTGGCTTGATAAAATCGTGCATCGCATATTCGCCGATGCCATACGAACGGTACAGTTCAGTCAATATTTTGTTTTTTTCTTTTGATGTTGGTTGTTGAATCCCTTGTTTATATTCGCGATCGTGTTGTAATTTTTTATATCGCTTCATGCATTCACGCAAGCAAGCATTATATAACTTTCTTGCGATTTCGAATCGCTTTTCAAGCACATGTTCTTGCCATCTTTCTGTTTTTAATGGTAGTGTCAACACATAGCTTTTTGTGTTTGATTTTGCCAATGCGATACACCTCCCTTTACACATTTTTTTGATTTTCAATATATTGCTTTACGGCATCTTCTGAAATATGACCAACTGTGCAACAAAAATAACTTCTCGTCCATAACGACGGTAATCTGCTTTTTAATGAAGGGTATTTTTCTCTTAATATTCGACTGCTTTTGCCTTTAAACGCTTGAATAATCTTATGCAAATGTTGTCGTGGGTCAAAAGAAATAAACAAATGAACATGATCGGGCATAATCTCCATCGCTTTCATTTCTACATCATGTTCTTTGGCAACTTCATAAAAAATTTCTTTTACATCTCGTTCAATATCTCCAACTAATACTTTTCTACGGTACTTTGGACAAAACACAACATGATATCGATTGAGATACACAATCCCTTTTTTATGGGTGTATTTTTTGGTTTCCAAAATCAATCACCTCTATATTAAATATACCATAAATATTAGATAAATGAAAATTATCTAATAAATTGGTTCATCACCACAACATGTACTTGACAAGCGGGGGATTTTCTTGAGCCGCCGTGTACGAAAAATCTGATTTACTGATTTTTCCTTATAAGTACAGAGAAGGCGTGTTCTGAAATAGTCAAGTACAACTTTCGGTGAAGAGCCAATAAATTTATTTAAAAAATACGCAATTCCTCCCCATGCCTAAAGGCAGGGGCTTCCTTGCGCTCCTTTTGTGATAAAGTGAAATTAGATTCCATGGTTGAATTAGCAATTGTATCGTTACACGGCTGTTGATTATCCAAAATTAGGCATACTCCTCCCATATATTCGGGCATACTCAAATAAGACAGCTGCCATCTCGGATTTCCATTCGAGAGGAAGTTGTCCAGAGAAAAAACGACGGACAAACGAAAGAAAGGAAAGAGACGAGGTTGTCCGTTTTTCCGTTCGATGATATAGCCATCTCCATAACACATAAGCGATCAATGCCGCAAAGAGCTGGTTGTATACCGCGTGCTCGTTAGTGCCAAACAACGTTGGAACGTTTAGGTATTGCTTTACCCATCGGAAAAAACACTTCCACCGTCCAACGTTCTTGATACATCTCGGCAATCTTTTCTGCCGATGCCCCCAAGACGTTTGTGACGACACGGATGTCGTGCCCCTTCGCATCCTGAAAAATCACGACGCGATGGCGCTTCTTGGAACGACATTGTTTCGTTCCTAGCTGACAAGTAAAATCCGCCACAATGAAAGAGGAGGAAGGAAGTCGCTTTAGGCTCTTTTTCTGATGAATCTCCACATTGTCTTTCATCCGAATCACAAATGGTTGCTTCTGTTCGACAAACCGATCGAGGCGTTCGATTTTAAAGTACGCTCGATCTTCGACAAGAACCGATGGCACGTCTGTGAGCTGCTCTCCCACCGGTCCATCGTGGCGCAACCCTACGGTTTCTACGATGTCGCTCGGCATTTGTTGCTCAGGGGAATACGCGACGTGCATGTTCACTCCGGATCGTTCCCCATGATAGGGCGCCCATGTAAGGCGGTTTTTCCCCACGGTGACGGTCGTGGAATCTACTACACGCAATGCTTTTGGAAAGCGAAGCGAACGGCGGGTTTGGCGATTGCATGTCGAAACCACCAAAGCAAATAAGCGTTTCATCACGTCGTACGGAACTTCTTTCGCTTTCTTAGAAACCGTCGAGTAATGAAACGTCGGCAATCCATACATCTTCGCCACATCGGCACCATGACGGAAACTTTTCCATTCGTGGAGTGCCGCCAACAGAAAAAAGTCAACCAACGTACGCACCGTAAACGTCCGCGAAGTGTCATGGTAGCCAACGGCTTCGATCATCGATTGGAGATCTTCATCCGAAACCATTTTTTGCATCAAATTTGGGAGTTATGGTAGTCCTGCAAAAACAAATTTTGCATCAGCACGTTGAAATTGAATCCCTCCTTGAAAAAACTTCTCACTTCACAAATGAAATTGAAAAAATATTAAATCAAATGGCCGATTTAACCGAACGGACCGAAAAGAAAAAAGAAGATTTATTAAATCCAGAAATGAACGAAATGAAAGAAATGTTATCACAGGTAATTCAACTGCTAACGTTCCAGCAAAAGCCCTTCTTGGCAGAAGAAAAGCGAGAAACCATTTCGCCGCCAAAAGCGAACACAATATCACCTGCCAACAGCTTTCTAAAACTACAGGAATTCATTGATGAAAAACAACAATCAATCATCGTATCCCCAGCTAAAAAGAAAAATCAATCCCTTTCGCAAATGTCTAATATATATCCTCAAAAAACAAGCCAGATTAAGCATGTGCAAATCGAAAATCAGCCTTTTCAAAGCGCCCGACCTCCATTGCGACATAAGTCACCGGGAGAGGATGATGACAAATTACCCAATTCAATAATTCCTGCCGTTCTATACACAACTGATTCAGATGACGTGGCAGACACATATTCGTTCAACGATTCCTATGCATCGATCCATGCTTTCATTGCTTCAACAGAAGAACCGCCAGTAATGATAGAACATCATATGGAGAATACCGAATGTAAGCCGTCAATGCTGCCTCAAGAAATAGCAGAAGCAGAACTTCACCGTGAAATCACTTTAACTATAGGCAATGTACAAGACACAACGGTTACCGCGCTAGATGCTTTTCTGCATAACGATAATTCAACAGGCGAAGAAAAAGCCGATTCAGTACCGATTCAAGCAGCCGACGACACACAACCGTACTCTTATGCGTCGCATGCAGTACGAACAAACGAATCCGTTTTTGATCGAGCCGATGAAAAGTATGCCGAAAGCAAAAAATGGCGATTGTTCTCTTTGTTCAAAAAAGCAAAAGCAGTGAAATAACAGAGAAGGAGAGGCGCTTTCTCCTCTCCTTCTTTCCTGCTTGGTGAAAATTATTTCGCTTTTTGTTCCATAAACTGCTTGATCCGCTCGACCGCTTTTTCCAATACGTCAAGCGATGTCGCATATGACAAACGTACGTTGTCTGGGGCACCGAATCCAGAACCTGGAACAAGTGCCACTTTCGCTTCTTCTAAAAGCGCCTCGACGAGTTCATCGACGCTACTGTAACCAGCCATAGAAGCTGCTTCACGGGCGTTCGGGAACAAATAAAACGCTCCTTGCGGTTTGACGCACGTAAAGCCCGGAATTTGAATTAATTTTTCGTAAATAATGTTTAAGCGCTCTTCAAATGCTTGCCGCATTTGTTCCACTGGTTCTTGCGATCCATTGTACGCCGCAATCGCCGCATATTGCGCGATCGAGGTTGGGTTGGACGTGCTATGGCTCGCAAGGTCCGTCATCGCGCGGATGATGTCTTTATTACCAGCGGCATAGCCAATACGCCAGCCAGTCATCGAATGCGATTTCGACACACCGTTAATGATGACCGTTTGCGCTTTTAATTCTGGAGAAAGCTGTGCGATCGATACGTGCTTGTTGCCATCGTACACTAACTTTTCATAAATCTCATCCGACACAATAAGAATGTCGTGTGCTAAACAAATCTCACCGAGCGCCCTCAACTCATCTTCTGTATAAATCATGCCGGTCGGGTTGCTTGGCGAGTTGATGATGACCGCCTTCGTCCGCTCAGTAATCGCCGCTTTTAGCTGCTCCGGCGTAATTTTGAAACGATTTTCTTCGCGTCCTTCCACATAAACCGGCACACCGCCTGCCAGCTTCACTTGCTCCGGATAGCTGACCCAGTACGGCGTTGGGATAATGACTTCATCGCCTTCATCTAAAATCACTTGGAACAACGTATAGAGCGCGTGTTTCGCTCCGACACATACAATAATTTCTGCCGGTTCGTAATGCAACTGCTGATCGTTTTGAAATTTTTTCACAATTTCCGCCTTTAAGCTAGCTAGCCCACCAGACGGAGTATATTTCGTATGACCTTCGTTCATCGCTCTTACAGCTGCATCGATAATATGCTGAGGGGTGTTGAAATCCGGCTCGCCTGCTCCTAAACCAATCACATCGTGACCTGCTGCTTTTAGCTCTTTCGCCTTCGCTGTAATGGCAAGCGTTGTGGAAGGTGTAAGCGATGATACTCGTTTTGCTAATTTCATGATCCATTTCCCCCTTGAATTATTGTTGGAAACTATATCTTTTCAAAAAAGTACCATCTTCAAAGCTGAGATAATAAAATGAATAGCGATTATCTTGTTCAATATATGTTAGCTCCCAAAGAGGTACTCCTTTTTCCATTCCAAGTTTCGCCGAGATAATTTCCTTCGGCTGTCGTTCCGCTGTCAGCTTTGCGATCGCTTCTTGTTTCGTGATTCCACTTTTGGCGCGCTTCACGACAATATGCCCACCTTTTATTGGAACCCAAACGATTTTTTTCGTGCCTTTCTTGTCCGTTCCTTCTAATACGACGTACGCTTTTTCGCCATAATATATATCAACGGCGTCTATATTCGCAAATGCCACTTTTTGCGCAGCTCGCTGCTTAGCCATTTCGATTAGCGTCTGCTTTGGCGCCATCGCCGCGCGGTATACGCTCACCGTCTGCCAACTAACGATACATAAAAAAATGAGAAAGATAATGCCCCATCTTTTCATCGTGATCCCATCTCTATGTACGGTAAATCGTGAAAACCGCTTTGTTTGGATCTTGTTCGTCAAGCGCCAGGCCGAACATTAAATCGTTTTTTTTCAACGTTCGGTTAAGGCAGTCAACAATTTTATATAAATCAGGCGACTGCTGAATTTTGACGGTCGCCAATACTTGGATTTTGCTTTCCACGCACAAGTTCCCCCTCTATGCCACAAATTTTGTTACTAATAAGAACAAAGGCGAGTAGCCACACTATACATACAACAACTTTCTGTTGTATCTTCCCACTTATTATAACAGGTTCGTTGTGTAATTTCATAAAAAATTTTCCCACCTACACAAGAAAAGCGGAGGCGACTGGGTAGCTGCGACAGGCAAATGTTCTTCCCTCTCGAAGCGGTTGCTCGAGAGGGAAGGAAAACGCCTGTCTATATGGTGTGTCTTTTTTCAGTGAAGAAACGATACGAACTTGTCAAGCGACAAATAATTTCGTCTTCCCTTTAATAGCGCCACGCGAAAGGGAAACGGAACGATTTGTTGCAAGAGCGGGACGTCGCGCTCGATCAACTGTTTTTGCAAGTGCAGTGTATATGTGCTAATCACGACCGGTTTTTGTTGCTTACGGGCAACATAAAGGCTCGGGATTAAATATGCGAGCGATTTGCCAATTCCTGTCCCTGCTTCAATTAAAGCGTGCTGCGATGTTTGTAGCGCCTCATGAACTAACTTCATCATTTCCCACTGTCCGTCGCGATGTTCGTAGTGAGGAAATGGGAGCGGTGATCTTTCTGCAAGCCATGTCGTGAACGAAAAGGGAGTTTCCTGTTTTTTCGGTGTTACATCGACCCGTTTTTTTAATGCGATGCCGCGATAATACACGTACCCTTCTTCTTCTCGTAATGTCATTTTTTTAGCGATCATCGCATCTAACATCGCATACATGTCGCTTTTCCAATCACGCGATAGTCGCTTTAGCTGTTCTAATGTCGCCAGCGGCAATGACCGTAGTTTTTCGAGCAACCGTAGCCAAAGTTTTGCCGTTACTTCCGCACCGCTATCTGCTTGGTGCGGATTTTCATGGGCGATGTTTAGCGTTTGCGCGAGATCGCTTAATTTATAGCTTTCAAACGTCGGAAATAAAAGTCGTGACAATTCGACCGTGTCAATCATTGGCGGCGTCGGAAGCGATATGCCTGCCAACTGCAACTCCGCTTGCAAAAATGGCCAATCAAAGGCGACGTTATGTGCGACAAAATACGATTGCTTTAACTTCGCCGCGATTTCTGGCGCAAGCTCCGCAAAAACAGGCGCCTCTTTCACCATTTGTTCATCAATTTGCGTTAGCTGCTGAATAAATAGCGGAATATTACATTCAGGATTGACAAAACTAGAAAATCGTTCCACAATTTGTCTGTTTTCGATCACTATCATACCAATTTGGATAATCCGGTCGCCTTTTTGTGGAGCATTTCCCGTTGTTTCCAAATCGATCACGACAAACCGTTCGTTCATTGTTCCACCTCAAAATTGCGTAATAAGAGGGGCGTTCTCCTTCGAGAAACAGCCCCCTTCCCTCTTATAAAATCGTATGCGCTGGCTCTTCGGCGATCAGCTGCTTAATGCGGTTGTTTTCGTCCATAATCGCAACTTTCGGACGATGTTCCGCAATTTTTTCTTCCGGAACGAGCGCATAAGAAATAACGATAATAATGTCATCTTTTTGTACGAGGCGTGCAGCCGCGCCGTTTAAGCAAAACACGCCGCTGCCGCGCTCCCCTGGAATAATATATGTTTCAAAACGTGCCCCGTTATTGTTGTTGACGATTTGTACTTTTTCGTTCGCCACCATGCCGACTGCATCTAAAATATCCGCATCAATCGTAATGCTCCCGACGTAATTTAAGTTCGCTTCCGTCACACGGGCACGATGAATTTTCGCGTTCATTAATGTACGGAACATAATGCTCCCCCTTTTTTCATGATTCCACGTCAACAGTAATATTATCAATGAGCCGTGCATTTGTAAACCGAACAGCGAGCGCAATGATGATTTTTCCAGCTAATTTTTCAAGCGGCTTTAATTCCGGATATGAATACACTTCGACGTAATCGATCACGCCGTTCGTATATGTTTTCAAATGATCTTCGACAAGCGCGCGCACCGCTCGTGGGTCACGCAATCCGTTTTCGATCGCGACTTTCGCTTTTTTTAGCGCCGCATACAACGCCGGTGCTTCTTTTCGCTCTTCCTCTGATAAATAGACGTTGCGCGAACTTTTCGCCAACCCATCCGCTTCGCGAACAGTCGGAACCGCTACTAGCTCAATCGGAAAATGGAAATCGCGAATCAGTCCGTCCACCACAGCGACTTGCTGGGCGTCTTTCATGCCGAAATACGCCCGCGTCGGCATGACGATATGAAACAATTTCGTCAACACCGTTGCTACTCCGTCAAAATGTCCCGGCCTTGATTTTCCGCAAAGCACGTCCACGCGCTCTTTGACGACGACTTGCACGCTTAACGGCCGCGGGTACATTTCGGCAACGGACGGATAAAACAACACATCGACACCGGCTTCTTTCGCAATTTGCTCATCGCGCACAATGTCGCGCGGGTAACGGTCAAAATCTTCGTTCGGACCAAATTGCAACGGGTTGACAAACACACTTAGTACGACGACGTCGTTTTCTTTTCGCGCCGCTTGTAACAGCGCCACATGCCCTTCATGCAAATAGCCCATCGTCGGGACAAAGCCGATCGTTTTGCCTTCTTTCCGATATTCGATCATTTTTTGCTGCATCTCTTTAATGGTAGTCACGACAATCATGATTGTTTTCCTCCATATAACGCAACCCATTCTTCTTCTTTCATCGTAAACATGTGCGGGCTTTCTGGAAATTGGCGAAGTTTCACTTCTGCCACATAGCTAGAGAGCGCGTGATGAATCGTTTCTTGCACGTTCGCATATTGCTTGACAAACTTCGGCACACGCTCTACTCCGTAGCCGAGCACATCGTGATACACAAGCACTTGACCGTCGACTTCATCGCCAGCGCCGATGCCGATCGTCGGAATCGTCAGCTGTTTTGTTATTTCGGCAGCTAACTGCTTCGGCACACATTCAAGAACGAGCGCAATAGCGCCAGCTTGTTCACACAATTTCGCGTCGTTCAACAGTTTGCGAGCGCTTTCCGCATCTTTTCCTTGCACCTTATAACCACCGAGTACACCAACCGATTGCGGCGTTAATCCTAAATGCGCCACGACTGGAACGCCTGCTCTCGTTAACGCGCGAATGACATCGACCACTTCGTCGGCACCTTCTACTTTCACCGCATTCGCGCCCGCTTGCTGCATGATACGCTGCGCATTACGAAGCGCATCTTCTTTCGATACATGGTACGACATAAACGGCATATCGGTCACGATAAACGTATTCATCGCACCGCGGCGCACTGCTTTCGTATGATGAACCATATCCTCCACTGTCACGGGAATCGTCGAGTCATACCCTAATACGACCATGCCGAGCGAATCGCCGACAAGAATCATATCGACCCCTGCCGCTTCCGCGAGCTTCGCCGACGGAAAATCGTACGCTGTCAGCATGACAATCGGTTCTTTCGCTTCTTTCATTTTCAAAAAATCGCTTTTCGTTTTCATTCGTTTCCCTCCTCTTTGTTTGCAGAGGAGATGAATCACCGAATAAAAAAACCTTCTTTCCCTGCCTAGAGAAAGAAGGACGTGTATGTATCGGTCGAGTTCATCCCTCTGTCCCAGTCCTACGACGGATCAAGGCAGATCGCTTCCAATTTCGTTCCTTTTTCGATGGTGCAGTTCTTTACGAAAGATACTGCCCTTTCAGCTGTATTTTAACAAAATTCTAACATTTTCGCTAGAAGGAAATATCCGCAGAATGAATGTAATGGACAACGCCGTCCGCATCTTCGAGCATCAATACCCCTTCTTCCGTAATGCCGCGGGCGATGCCGCGAATCGTTCCATTGAGCATGCGCGCCGTAATTTCTTTGCCGATGCTGATCGCATATCCTTCCCATAACAGTTTAATCGGCAAAAAGCCGTGTTGTAAATATTGACGATATAACGTTTCCATTTTTGTCAATATTTCTTGAATCAGTTTCGCGCGCTTTATTTTTTCACCTTTCTCAATGGCTAGCGACGTGGCAATATCGCGCAGTTCTTCTGGAAACTGATCGCGTTCGTGGTTGACGTTCAACCCCATGCCGATAATGACCGAATGGACACGGTCTGGATCAGCTTGCAGCTCAGTTAAAATTCCTACACATTTTTTGCCATGAATTAAAATATCGTTCGGCCATTTAATGTCCGGAACGAGTCCGGTTACTTCTTGGATCGCCTGTGCGATGGCCACCGCCGAAAGCAGCGTCAACTGCGGCGTTTTTTGCGGCGGAATCGGCGGACGCAAAATTAAACTCATCCAAATCCCCGTCCCTTTTGGCGAAAACCATTTTCGGTCCATCCGTCCGCGTCCAGCCGTCTGCAATTCCGCGACGACAAGCGTTCCTTCTTTTGCGCCTTCTTGGGCAAGCTGGTGGGCAATTTTTTGCGTCGATGCTACTTCTTCTTCGTAATGGATCACTTGCCCGAATATATCCGTTTTCAATCCAAGGCGAATTTCGTTAGCGGTTACTTTATCCGGTGTGTTGACGATTCGATAGCCGAGCCGACGCACCGCCTCAAGTTCAAACCCCTCTTTCCGCAACTCTTCAATATGCTTCCATACGGCCGTTCGCGAACAGCCGAGAATTTCGCTAATTTTTTGTCCGGAAATGAAATCGCCTTTCGCTTCCGAAAACAGCTCTAACAATTTTTTTCGTGTGTCTGATTCCATCGAATGAGCCACTCCTTAATCCGCTCCTTCTCATTTTCTACAAGACCGGCTAAAACCGCCTGCTCGATTTGTTGCAACGTTTGCGCCACCCACGGTCCGCCACGCTGGTTGTACCATTCGATGACATCTTTCCCCGTCACCGCCAACTCGCTCCGATCTTGAATCGGAAGCGCTGCCAATCGTTGACGCAGCTTCTGAACGTTTTGCGTGCTATTTTCCCCGTTGACGAGCGAGCGCACCGTTTCCGCTGCGAAAGCGGCTGTTGCGCCTATCTCATATAGTCGCTCGTTCGTCCAATCAGCAAAAGAACGGACGACAGAGAGTGCATATAAAATCGTTTGCACGTCTTTCATCAGCCGGTTCGACAGTTTCCACTGACGCAAAAAGAGAGAAACTCGCTCTACATGAAGTAAATAGACGAGAAAACCCCATCGTTCCGCCGGCGAAGTGAGCGCTGTCCATTCGTATTGGGAAAGCTTTTGCAACTCTGCGCGTTTTCCAGCGAGCCCTGGCAAATATAGAAACGTATTTGTTTCCACTAACAACGAAAACGCAGCGGCCGAAAACGGACCAGCCATTAATTTTTCAAACTCGACCGTCTTTCGCTCGACGGAAATGTGCGCAAGAAGGGAAGCGTGTTCGATGATCGCCTGCTTCGTTTCTTTCGCAAGCTGAAATCCGAGCTGGCTGACGAAACGGATGGCACGCATCATGCGCAGCGCATCTTCGGAAAAGCGATCTTTCGCCGCTCCGACCGTGCAAATGACCTGCTCGGCGATCGCCTGCTGTCCGCCGAACGGGTCGATCAACTGCCCCGTTTCATCCATTGCGATCGCATTCATCGTAAAATCGCGCCGCTCGAGATCTTTACGAAGCGAGCGGACAAATGTGACCGACTCCGGCCGGCGATATTTTTCATACGTTCCTTCCGTCCGAAATGTCGTCACTTCATATGGCGTTCCATCATGAAGCACAACGACCGTGCCATGTTTCAGCCCGACAGGAACCGTTTTCGGAAATATCGCCATCACTTCTTCCGGCAACGCCGATGTGGCGATGTCAACATCACCGATCGGCCGGTTCAGCAAATGATCACGAACCGCTCCTCCGACAAAATAGGCTTCATATCCGTGCTGCTTCAATGTGCGAATGATGCCGAGCGCGCGGCGAAACGGCTCTTTCATCGCTTCACCCCTTTCATCAACGAAAAATAAATGTTTTCGTATTGCTTGACGATTTGTTGCGAATGAAATTTGTCGTAAACGGTTTTTAACGCCTGTTCAGCCATGTATGTATGAAGTTTGTCGTCTTTCAACATTCGCAACGTTTTTTCGGCGACTTCTTCGATATGGCCAAGCTCGCAAAGAAACCCCGTTTTTCCGTCTTCAATCACTTCCGGAATGCCGCCGATGTTCGTGCCGACGCACGGAACGCCGCACGCCATCGCTTCAAGCAACACAAGGCCGAAGCTTTCTTTTTCCGATAGCAGCCATTTCACATCGCTGATCGAATACAATTCTTCCAAGTTTTCTTGTTTTCCTAAACAGCGAACGTCTTCTGTCAATCCCAATTCCTTCATAAGCCGGCAGACAACGGTCATTTCCGGTCCATCGCCGACAAGGAGCAGCTTCGTCGGAATTTGGCTGCGAACAAGCGAAAACGCGCGGATGACATCCGGCACGCGTTTGACTTTGCGAAAGTTGGAAACATGAATGATCACTTTTTCATGATCTCCTATGCCATACTCTTCTTTTAAATGATGGACATTTTTTTTCCGATATACACGTTCATCGACAAAATTGTAAACGGTGTGAATCTCTTTTTGCACATCGAGAAGTTCGTACGTTTGCTTGACAAGCGCATTCGATACAGCGGTTACGACATCCGATTGTTCAATGCCGAATTTAATCATATCGCTTAACGACGGATCATAACCGAGAACGGTAATATCTGTCCCGTGTAGTGTCGTTACGATTTTTACATCGCGGTCGACCATTTGCTTGGCGAGCACTGCGCAAACAGCGTGCGGAATCGCGTAATGAACGTGCAGCACATCGAGCTTCTCCCGATTCGTCACTTCCGCGATTTTGCTTGCAAGCGCAAGGTCATATGGCGGATATTGAAAAACAGAATATTGGTTGACCGTCACTTCATGGTAATAAATGTTGCAATACACTTTATTTAGGCGAAACGGCATGCTTGAAGAAATAAAGTGAATTTCGTGCCCTTTTTCTGCCATTAATTTTCCTAGTTCGGTGGCGACAACGCCAGAGCCGCCGACCGTTGGATAACAAACGATGCCTATTTTCAATCTCATAGTTTCTCTCCTATTAAATCGTGTGAAATCACAAGCGGCTGTTTCGTTATAAATCCTTCGGCAAACTCGACACCGACTTGTTTTCCCCATAACCGCTCCCTGCTCTCGACGGTTTCGATATAACCGTTCGTTAACGGTGTATCGACCGATTGTGCCGTCTTTTCAAACTGACTTTCGTATGCGCGCAAGCTTGCAAGTTTCGTTTCAATCGTGTCGCTAATATCAACGACAAAATGCGGACGGTCGTACGCATTAATCATGTAATAATAAAGCGACCGCACACGGTGGGCAGAATATCCACCTGCTTCATAGCGGTGAATGCCTGCTGAAAACACTGCTTCTTCAACAAGAAATGCGCAATTGGCATGGTCCGGATGGCGGTCGACCCAATACGGCGCGAAAACAATGCGCGGGCGGTATTGGCGAATGACCGTGGCAATTTGCCGGAGCGCTTCTTCTGTTTTATACAAGCCGCGGTCTGGGAGGCGAAGATTAAGCCGTGTTTTCACTCCTAACAGTTGAGCGGCACGTTCGGCTTCTTTTTGCCGCATGTCGACCGTGCCGTTCGATGACAATTCCGCCAACGTTAAGTCGCAAATGCCAATCGCATAGCCTTGTTGCGCATATTTAGCGATCGTTCCGCCCATGCCGATTTCGACATCGTCCGGATGGGCGCCGAATGCTAACATGTGCAGCTGTTCATGATCCATGCTGCTCACCTTGTCTTTCGTGAACGATGTTTCGCCATGCCAAGTCACCGCGCTCAAGCCCTTTAATGAGCAATTCTGCCGTTCCGATGTTAGTCGCTAGCGGTACAGCATACACGTCGCATAAGCGCATGAGCGCGCTTACGTCTGGTTCATGCGGCTGCGCCGTTAACGGGTCGCGGAAAAAGATGACCATATCCATTTCATTGCGAGCGATGAGCGCACCAATTTCTTGGTCGCCACCTAACGGACCAGAGCGAAAGCGGTGCACGCGCAAACTCGTTGCTTCCTCAATGCGCGCACCAGTCGTTCCCGTCGCATATAGCTCATGCGGCGCTAAAATTGGTTCGTACGCGGTGACAAATTGAATCATTTCCGCCTTCTTTTTGTCATGGGCAATTAACGCAATTTTCATCACTATCCCCCGCTTCACTTTTCATTCGATAATATGTTCGAGCCCGTACACAAGCGTTTGCAGCTTCATCACTGTTTCCACCGATAATTTGACACCGGACATAAACGATCCGCGGTGGAACGAATCGTGGCGAATCGTTAACGCTTGTCCATTGCCGCCAAAAATCACCTCTTGATGGGCGACGAACCCTGGTAAGCGAACGCTATGAATGCGAATGCCATCGTATTCCGCGCCACGCGCTCCTTTTAACGTTTCTTTTTCATCCGGATGCCCTTGTTTTTTCGGCGGGCGTATGTCCGCAATTAATTGCGCCGTTTTCACCGCCGTCCCCGATGGCGCGTCAAGCTTTTGGTCGTGATGTAACTCAATAATTTCGACATCTTGAAAATATTTCGCTGCCATTTGTGCGAACTTCATCATTAAAATCGCACCAATCGCAAAGTTCGGGGCAATAATCGCGCCAATCCCTTTTTCCTCGGCAAGCTTCGTTAGCCGCTCAATATCGTCTTCTGTAAATCCTGTCGTTCCGACGACGGGGCGAACGCCGTATTGCAAGGCAAGTTCGGTGTGGTATTTCCCGCTTTCTGGCGTCGTTAAATCAATAAGGACATCTGGTTTTGTTTCTTGAAAACAACGTTCGATGTCGGTATAAATCGGCGCATGAATGCCGGAAAAGCCGTCTAGTTCGGCTAAATCTTTCCCGTCATGTTTCCGGTCAATGACGGCGACTAGTGCAAAATGCTCTGTCTGATGTACTAACGCAACCGCTTCTCTTCCCATGCGTCCGCGCGGCCCGGCGATTGCTACTTTAATTTGGTTCATTCGTTCCCATCCTTTCTTGTCCAACGGTGTTCATCGCGCGTGCGAAACTTTTCCATCACGGAATCGTGCGCTTCTTGCAAATCGATATGAAGCGAATTGGCAAAACAAATAAGGACAAACAATAAATCACCTAGCTCCTCTTCGATTGTTTTTTCTTTTTCCGTTTTCTTTTTTGGCTTTTCGCCGTAATAATGATTGACTTCCCCTGCGAGTTCGCCTAGTTCTTCCGTTAATCGTGCGAGCATCGCTAACGGGCTAAAATATCCTTCTTTAAATTGGCTTATGTATGCATCGACTTCTTGTTGTACTTGTTTGATCGTTTTTTCTGCCACAAAGCGTCACCTCTCATGCTTTCATGTTAGCGAATCACAGCGGTTTTGACAAATATTTTTCTCCTGCATTGCCGAAACGGACAACTTCCTCTATAATGAAGGCGCTGACTATTATCGAGCGGAGGTGGCGTATGGTTTTTGGGTTAAAAATAAAAAATATCGCGTTTATTTTATTGGGCGCGGCGATTTTCGCGTTTGGACTCGTTCACTTTAATATGCAAAACAACTTAGCGGAAGGCGGGATTACAGGCATCACACTTCTTCTTTATTTTTTGTTCGGCATGGACCCGTCGTTTACAAACTTAGCGTTAAACATTCCGCTTTTTTTTCTCGGCTGGAAATTGCTCGGCCGCCAATCGTTTTTCTACACGGTCATTGGAACGGTTGGGCTGTCGGTGTTTCTTTGGATTTTCCAACGGTTTGCGATTCACATGCCGCTCAAGCATGACTTGACGCTTGCCGCCCTATTTGCAGGCGTATTTGTCGGGATTGGACTTGGGATTATTTTCCGTTATGGTGGAACGACCGGTGGGGTTGATATTATTGCAAGACTCGTCTACAAATACAAAGGAATTAGCATGGGGAAAACGATGTTTGCGTTTGATGCCGTCGTCATTACGTTATCGCTTCTTTTGTATCTTTCGTATCGAGAAGCGATGTATACGCTTGTAGCGGTATTTGTCGCCGCACGGGTCATTGATTTTATGCAAGAAGGCGGATATGCGGCAAAAGGGGCGACGATTATTTCGGAGAAAAGCGAACAAATTGCCCAGAAAATCTTAACGGAAATGGAGCGCGGAGTGACCGTATTAAAGGGGCGGGGGTCGTACACTAATCGTGAGCGGGACGTTCTTTACTGCGTCGTGGCGAAAAACGAATTGCCGCGCTTAAAAACCGTCATTACTTCCGTTGACCCGCATGCGTTCGTCGCCGTCACTGACGTCCATGACGTGCTTGGCGAAGGGTTTACCCTTGACGAAAACAAACAGCCGATCGATCCATCATGATGAAAGGGGCTGAGTGATGCAATCAGCCCCTTCATTTTCATTGTTTTTCGTGTGAACGAGCTTTTTGTTTTTCTCCACGATATTTTCGCCAGCCGACGTACGTTAGCGTCGCGACAATGATGCCGCCTCTCAAAATCAAGACTAATCTTTCAATCGCTCACGTACTTCCGCTTCTTTCATATCAAGTATATTAGCAATTTCCGCTACACTCATGCCTTTTTCGCTCATTTTTCTTACTGCTTCTTTTATGCCTTGTTCTCGTCCTTCCTTCCATCCTTCCTCCCGACTGCCACGAATGTTTGAAAGTTGATCGAGCAGCCACTTCAATCGCATCTCGTAGGCATAGCGGTTTTCTGGATCGACGCTTAAATTTTGCCACTCTTCTAGCGCTTCTAAAATTTCTTGTTCTGTCATCGCGACTCCCTCCAATTCGCGAACCATTTCCTCATCCACCTTCTTTGATCGGCTATCCACTGCGGACAACATCGTTAGCCATGGCCATTCCGGTGACTGTTTTATTTCTCGACGGTATTTCTTCCATTTTACCATAAATTGTGACAAGTCGAGTACATGGAATTCAAGGTGAGAGCTCCAAAGAAATTGCTCTTCGTCTTCGCGGAGGTGGAATATCGTATGAAAGCGGTCCGTTTCATGCGGAAAAAGTGGGTAGTTGAGGATGGCAATCATAATCGTCGGGGAAAGGGTATCGTACCGTTCTCCTTTCGATAACGAAGACGAAAACAACCGCGCCCAGTAATACAATAGCCGTTCTGGCATGCCATATTGCGGAATAATTTGAATTTCGACGTGAATACGCTCGCCGCGATTCGTCCGAACGATGACATCTAACCGCCCTGTTTTTCCGTCTTCCGTTTCTTTCGTGAGCTCGGTGTTTTCAAACTGGACATCGACGATACGGTCATCTCCTGTTCGACGCAAAAGTGCGTTTAAAAACGCCATCGTAATCGACTTGCGGCTTGGGTGACCAAACAGCTGTTTAAACATAAAATCCATTTTTAAATCAAGATACTGCACGAACCTCATCCTTTCGCAAAATATTCCGATACAATTTGATTACACTCGGGAAATAAGGGAAATGCAACTGCAGAAAATTGAATTTTGTGACACTCTTTTCGCAAAAATAGGCGAAAAAAGCAGCAGGGGTGAGGATTTGTGAAGGGAAAAATGAATTTTAGCAGAAAAGAACGTTTTCTCGAAACAGAAAACAAAAAGGCGTCCCAAAAAGATTGGGCACCTTTTCTCATTGCCTTATACAATATAGCATTTTCTCCCGTACTTAAAAGCAGGGGCTTGCTTCCGTAAGTTTTCGTAAACCTCCCCGCTTGGGACAACCCTTATTCTTTTTCCCGCGCGTGCGTTTTTTGTTTTTCTCCACGGTATTTGCGAAAGCCGACGTACGTTAGCGTCGCGACAATGATGCCGCCTGTCGAGATCATGACCCACCATAGCGACGGGTCCGCTTCGTCTTTTTTCACATCGGCAAAAAGTGCCTCTACATCCGCTTTCGTTTGCGCTAATATTTCGATTTGCTTCGCTTGTGGAAGCGCTTGGAATTGCTCGGTCTGAAGATTCGCAATATCCGTATCGACTTTTTTCGCTCGCTCTGGTGTGACGTCGATTTTGACGCTTGGCTCAATGATTTCGTACTCATGTAAAAATTTTGCTAACGCTGTTGGAAAGTGATTGTTGTCGCCTTTTTTCACGGCATCTTCTAATTGCTGCAACGCTCCCATCACCGCTTGTTCCATCTCCGTCCAAATCGGTTGGTAATCGGAGCGAATCGCATCAATGACAAGCCGAAACTGCGCTACTTGATCAATGCGCTCCTCAGCCGGCAATGTCGAGGCGGTAATCGTTTTTAACGCCTTTTCGTGCGTCACTGTAATCGCGCGAAGCTCATCCATCGATTGGAGCCGCTCTCGCGCGTTCAATTTGAAAAATTCATTTGCAAAATAATCCAACACTTCTTTTGCTTCTTCAAACCGCTTGTTTTTCGCCAGTTGCAACGCTTCATCAGAAATTTTATCAAGCCGCTGCCAGCTATCTTCATGATGTGTGGCATAGGCGGCCGATGGAAATACATAAATGATGATAATTATCAATAAAATCGCGATTCGCCCCATTCTCGTCCCTCCTCCGCTAACTACTACCAATGTATGAGGAGATGGACAAGGTTAGACCATCATTTCAATGGAATTTGCAGCCGGTTTTCTTTGACGCACAAAACATAAGCGACCGTGATAGAAGCGATGCTTAGCCAAAACGTAAAATAGCCGATTTGCGGAACGTATTGGTCGAGCATGCTGTAGCGCGGCATCATGCGAAATACGTAATCAATGACATCGTTGTGCAACGTCCACACAGCCGCAAGCGCTAAATGCCAGCCTTTCATGCGATAAAACGGGGTGTACAGCAGCCCTTCAATCGCCATTGCACTGTGAGAGAGAATTAACATCCATCCCACCCAGTCAAGCGTGCCTGTTACTTTCCAAACTAATAAATTCATTACAACGGCCCAGATTCCGTATTTAAACAATGTCACCACCGCCAGTGCTTCCAATAGCGGCCAATTTCTGTTCAATAAAAAGGCGAGCAAAACGAATACAAAAAATAAGCTAGCCGTTGGACTATCAGGTACAAACAATAAAAATTTGGCCGGTGTTTCTGCAAGTTGTTGGCCGTACCATACGTATCCGTAAATCGTACCAGCGATGTTCGCAACAAGCAACACCCAAAGGATGGTACGGTGAGCAAGCAAAGAAAATATCCACTTCATATGGCACCTACTTTCTATATAAGTTGAAATTTTGTTTTACATCCAGCGGATCACTTCACCACGTTATATCATATCGGTTTGTATTTAGATGAAAACGGAAACGAAAAATCGGAAATTCTTTATTGCAACTTATATATATTGTGTAAAGAAAAAAGCTGACTAACAATAGCCAGCTTCTTTCCTGTTGTGTTGATTACTTCGCTTTTAATCCAGCGATAAATTCAGAAAGCTTTTTCAACTCTTCATCTGTACCTTTGAAAACACCTGGTGGCATGTTCCCTTTACCGTTTCTCGCAATTTTAGCGATCTCTTCAGGCTTTAATCCTGTACCAACAAGCGACGGTGCAGCCGGTCCGCCCGATAAGTTTTCACCATGACAAGTAATACACGTATTCGCTTGTGCAATTTTATAGCCTTCCGCATTTTTGTCAACTTCAACTTGAGCGCGAATTTTTCCTTGCTCAGCTGCTTTTTTCCAGTCGTGTGTCACAACCGATTGCCACGTTAAGAAAATCATCGCCGCAAGCGTCAATAACATCATGCCAACCGCTACCGGACGCTTCGTTGGACGACGCTCCGGCCCGCGATCTAAAAACGGTGCGAGCAACAACGCTCCGAACGCAAGGCCTGGAATGACGATCGCCCCGATCACCGTATAAGGACCTGAAGCGTATGAGTATTTCAGCAATTGGTATAAAAATAAGAAATACCAGTCTGGAAGCGGAATATATGACGTATCTGTTGGGTCAGCGACACGCTCTAACGGAGATGGGTGAGCAACGGTTAAAGATAGGAAACCGACTAAAAAGACGGACCCAACCATCCATTCCTTCAGCAAGAAGTTCGGCCAAAACGCTTCTGTTTTTCCCGGATATTCCGAATAATCTTTCGGGATATTCGGCTTTCTCACGGCAGAAACGCGGGAATCGCCGACAAATTTCATCCCTTTTCCGCGATGCATACCATGTTTCCCTCCTTTGTCTCATAAACTAAACAGCCGTACATTTTACAGTGGACCAGAAATTCCTTGTTTGCGAATCATTAAGAAGTGCGCTGCCATTAAGCCAAGCAATGCACCTGGCAAGAAGAAGACGTGAATCGCAAAGAAGCGCGTTAACGTTTGGGCACCGACGATTTCTTGGTGACCCGCTAACAACGTTTTCACCGCTGTGCCGATGACAGGGGTTGCCTCTGCGATTTGCAAACCTACTTTTGTCGCGAATAGCGCTTTCATATCCCAAGGCAATAAGTACCCTGTAAATCCAAGTCCCATCATAACCATGAAAATTAATACGCCGACGATCCAGTTTAATTCACGTGGTTTTTTGTATGCCCCTTGGAAAAAGACGCGCAACGTATGTAAAAACATCATGACGATGACAAGACTTGCTCCCCAGTGATGCATACCGCGCACAATTTGACCGAAGGCCACTTCGTTTTGTAAGTAATACACCGATTCCCAAGCGTTTTTAATATCCGGAACATAGTACATCGTTAAAAACATTCCGGACAAAATTTGAATGACGGTGACAAAAAAAGTTAACCCGCCAAAGCAGTAAACGAACGCCGAAAAATGATGTGCTGGGTTCACATGCTCCGGAACTTCATGGTCAGCGATATCTCGCCACAAAGGCGTAATATCTAGACGTTCGTCCACCCAGTCATAAATCTTATTTAGCACGTATTACGCCTCCCCTCGTGGTTTCGCTTTACCTAAATATAACTTTCCATCTTTTACTTTGTACTCGTAACGATCCAATGGAGCAGGTGGCGGCGTTCCCGGAACGTTTGTACCGTCTTTTGTGTAACGGCCGAAGTGGCACGGACAGAAAAACTGGTTTGGGTGCGATTTATCGCCATTCCAGTTGACGGTACAGCCGAGATGCTTACAGATTGGCGATAATGCGATAATCTCGCCTTTCTCATCTTTGTACACCCATGCCGATTTTGGCTCTTCTGACTCATACCAAGCGTCTTTGACTTTCACTTTAAAGTCGAAGCGTTGCGGCTCTGTCGTGAGATCCTTCACTTGCGCAACCGGCACCATTTCTGTCCCTGCTTCTTCTTTCAAGATTGGGTCTAACGCAAAACGAACCATCGGCATGAGAATTCCTGCGGCCATAAATCCGCCTACACCCGTTAACGTGTAGTTTAAAAATTGGCGTCTAGATACACGGTGTTTGTTCTCGCTCATCATTTTCCCCCCTCTATATAAGTTTAAGTCCATCCGGACATAATCGTATAACACATATAAAACTAGGACATTCTAATGATAGCTCAAGATGAGGACAAGGTCAATATAATCGTCAATGAAAACGCTCACACTTCGACAAGATTCTCACATCCACCACGAAATAAACGCGTTTAATAGCTTAGACGTTTGTTCATGTACGATTTGCTGTTTATACGATTCGTCCATATGCTCAAACGGAACGGACGGAAGGAAAAATAGCGCCCCGGATAACTCCTGTTTCGCTTCTTTCCATTTTTGGTCGGTTGTCACATAAAACACATGGCTCATTCCCGCCTCTTTCAATTCGCGCGTCCAATCGTTTAAACGCTCTACACATGCATCAAGCGTTTCGGACAAAAAATATGTAAATGATGGAAGAAGAAAAAGCCGTCCTTTTAGTTGTCGCTCGATTTCGTTTGTTATAAGCTGCATAAACTCTCCATCCGCCGCCACTAATTTCGCGCGTTCGGAAAAAGTGAGCGGCAGGAGTGGAAGAACGGCTGTGTCAATATACTGTTTTTCTTTTTCATACATGTCAACGTCATGAACTGTCCATTTCATTACTATTCTCCCCTTTTTCATCGTTCCTTAATCAGCCTATCACATTTTTGGAAAAAAGAAAAACCTTGCGTTGCGCAAGGTTTAAAGCCGCCTTAATTGGTCGGTCAGCCGCTTAAATTCTTGTTCGTCTTGGCGGTCTAACGCCTCATCGATAAGTTTCATCAGCCGCTGTTTTTGAAAGTTATGCAGCGATTTTTCTAAAAACTGCTCCGCTAATATTTGGTCAGTTTCGTTTACTTGCGCCTGTTTTGGGGCATACGGATTTTCCTCTAACACGGCAACGTACTGCGGTGAATGAAAAGAAGCTCGGAAGTTCAGTTGGATGTAAATGTCTTCGTCACGATTGAGGCGAATATCGTGAAACGATTTTTCCGCATCGGTTGTCATCACGTTTTCTTTGTAAAAGCGGAACGGAACATCATCGACGCAATGAGTTGACATGACCATGCCGCGCGGACAATATTGGGCGTTCTCCACGAAATGCACTTTTTGCATTAATTGGTCATGGCTCATTAAGTAGTTTAAAATCCAGACACACTCGCGCCGTTTTAGTTGGTAATGGCTTAAAAACCAGCGGATGAACTCTTTTTTTTCGTTCACGGACACCGTCATTCTTCTTCCCCCTTTGCCGGTTTCCAAGAAAGAGGTGATGTCGCAAGTTATTACTCTTCTTCTAGTTGCAATAGCATTTGCGCCGCCTCTGTATGAGCAGGGTCGAGGCGCACAATTTGCGCAAACATCGCCTTCGCACGTTCGCGATCTCCTTCTTCGATTAAAAAATACCCATATTCTTCTAAAAACGCCACGTCATTCTTAAAGAAAGTATATGCCTCTTGGTAATGATTTAATGCATCGGAATACATTTCAAGCTTATGTTTCGCGCGAGCAAGGTACCATTCAAATTGCGGGTCGTACTCGCCTTGTTTCATCGCGGACTCTAGGGAAGCAACAACTTCGTCATATTGCTCGTTATGCATAAGCACCCCCGCTAACGCTAAAAGTGCTTCGACATAGCATGGGTCGATATCGACCGCCTTTCGCAAATACGTTTCCGCTTCCTTTTGCTCGCCGAGTTTTAACGCGGTTTTTCCAGCGTATAGCAATAACTCTTTATTCCATTCGTCGACAAGCAAACCTTCTTTCGCAATGTCATAGCTTTTTTTCGTATCGCCTTCATGTTCGTACGCTTTCGCTAAATACAAATAAAGCGGTATATAATCGCGATCTAACTCTTTTAGCTGCGTGAGCTTTTCAATTGCCGTTTGATAATATTCCGCCTGAAACGCGGTAAAGCCGTAGCCGAACAACGTGTGGCTGTCGATTTTCTTTTGCACCGTTTGTTCATAATACGGAAGCGCTTGTTCGAACTCCCCTAACAAACTAAGCGCTTCCGCCAATCGCCCTGGAATAAACGTGCCGGCAACGGTCGTTTCGCGCGCGAGTACTTTTTCATAAAACGAAACGCTTTTTCCGTACTGCCCCGTCGCAAAATAAAGCTCGGCAAGGGCAAATTCGATAATCGGTTCATTCGGCGCTTTTTCGTACGCCTTTAATAACTTTTGTTCGCTCACTTCCTCAAGCCCTTGCATTTGGTAAAGATCGGCTAAAAGTAAGCATGCCCGCGGAAAAAGCGGGTCGTCTTCATCAATGTCTGCTAACAAGGCGAGCGCTTTTTCGTCTTCGTCAAGTTCTGTATAAATTTCTGCTAAAAATAGCGCCAGCTCGCCTTCTTCGCGGTAGCGCTTCATGAGCTCTTCGACAAGGTCGCGCGCTTCTTCTAATAGCCCCCACGAAAAAAGATGGTCAGCAAGCATATATTTTTCGTCGTCGGTCGCTTCTTTTTTTATATTGGGAAGAAGGGAAAGGGCACGTTCGATATCACCATTTTCCACAAGTTGCACAAGTTCGTCGATTCGGTTCATGGTCCACACTTCCTTATGTAAAATTTGCCGTAAACATCCCTGGCGCACGGACAACTCGTTCACGTCCAAAGCCCGGCTGAAAAAAGAGTTCGTCACCTGCTTTCATCACTTTGCCGTTATGAACGGTAATCACCGGAACATGTTTATCATAATCGACAACAAACGTTTCGGCAACCTTGCTGCTTATGTGCGCATATAAATTATAATCTACTTCGCCGCCGATGCGGAGATCTCCTTTTTGCGGGTAAATGCCGATTTTCTTTAATACAGCAAGCGGCAGCGGCACGCGCTCTTTGTCGGCGGCGTTAACCAATAGGGAACGAGTAAAAGCGGATACGAAGCGAACGTGTCGTACATCCAACCCCAAGCGATTTTTTCTAGCGGCTCTTCCCCATTCAGTTCAACAAATAAAACAGGAATATGGAGGCGTTTACACGTTCTGACAAACGATGGGGTTAGCGTGCGCAGAGGGATTTTCACTCCGATGAAAAAATCAATTGGGCTGTTGAGTAAATGTAAGCGAAGGTGTTGTAAAGAAGGCAACAGTTGTTTTTCATACAGAACATCGCACACTGCTAATAGCGTCGTACACCCTTTCGTGAGGAAATGTTGTTGCATATACGCCTTAAATTGCAAAAAAGGTCGCGGATTGCTAAACGAAAAATCGAGCATGACATGGCCTGGTGTCATCACAAATTCGCCAACCGGCATGCGCACCCACCGGTACATCGCCGCTTGCTCGCCGATGTAATCGATGCGGTTGTTCTCCACCACAAGCGAACAGCGCTTCACCGCTCCTTCCCTCACTACCGTTGCCTCATCGATAATATACGGCACGTCCCCACCCCCCTTTAAGACAAGCTATGAAGGGGCAGGAAAAAGTATGAACAGTTTTTTGTAAAAAAAGAGACCGCCATGCGGCCTCTTTTTAGTTGGAAAGCAACGAGTCCAAATGTTCAAAAAACGTCGGATACGAGACGGCGATCGCTTCCGAGCGATGAAGCGACATCGTTCCTTCGGTGATGCACGCAGCGATCGCCAGCATCATGCCGATGCGGTGGTCGCCGTGGCTGTCGACTTCAACGCCGTCCGCTTTGAGCGGCGTTTTGCCGCGGATAATCATGCCGTCATCGGTCGCTTCAATATGTGCGCCAAGCTTTTTCAATTCGGTGACGACCGTATCAATGCGGTTCGTTTCTTTCACCTTTAGCTCTGCCGCATCTTTAATGACGGTCGTGCCTTCCGCCTGCGTCGCGAGTAATGCAATAATCGGAATTTCGTCAATTAAGCGCGGAATGAGCGCCCCGCCAATTTCGGTCGCCCGTAACGCCGACGTGCGAATCGTAAGGTCGCCAATCGGCTCTGTGTCTTCGTTGCGGACGTTTTCGATCGAAAGTTCTGCCCCCATTTGCTCGAGCACGTCGAGAATACCTGTTCTCGTCGGGTTTAGCCCAACGTTTTTCAAGACGATTTCGCTATGTGGTACAATCGCGCCAGCCACTAAGAAAAAGGCAGCGGACGAAATATCGCCAGGGACGTATACATCCGTTGCTTTTAGCGTTTGTTTGCCGCTTACCGATACCGTCAATCCATCGACGACGACTTCCCCGCCGAATAAGCGCACCATTCGTTCCGTATGGTCGCGCGATTTCGCCGGCTCGGTCACCGTCGTCGTCCCGTCGGTGAACAGCCCTGCTAATAAAATCGCTGATTTCACTTGCGCGCTGGCGACTTTTGATTCGTATTGAATCGGGCGCAAATTGCCGCCGCGAATCGCAAGCGGCGTATAGTTGCCGCCCGCACGTCCGTCAATATGTGCTCCCATCATCGTTAGCGGCTTTGTCACCCGCGCCATCGGCCGTTTCGCAATCGACGCATCACCAATTAAGCATGCGTGGAACGGGCATGCCGCTAAAATGCCGAGCAACAATCTCGTCGTCGTTCCCGAGTTGCCGACGTTTAATATGTCGGCCGGCTCTTGTAGCCCGTCAAGTCCTTTTCCTTCGACGACAACATCTGTCCCGTTTTGCGTAATAGCGACTCCCATTTTGCGAAAGCAATCAATCGTACTTAAACAATCTTCCCCTGGCAAAAAGTTCGCAATCGTCGTCGTTCCTTTCGCAATCGCCCCGAGCATCACCGCCCGATGGGAAATCGATTTATCGCCAGGGACGTGAATCGTTCCCTTTAATGATTGGACATTCGTTTGTAGCTGTTTCATTCCGCTCACCCTTCGTACGTTTCGTAGTTCGTATGTTTTTTAATGCATTGTTTCGCACGCTCGCGATCTTCTTCGCTTTGGAAACTTAAACGCAACACGCCGTAAATTTCTTCCCGCGTTTCAATGATGCGAATGTTCGTAATGCTGATGCGCTCCTCGGCCAAATAGCCAGTAATTTCGGAAATAACCCCGGGATAGTCCGGCACGTCGACATATAAATCGTAAAACGACGGAATCGCCCCTTTCGTTCGGACAGGCAACCCATCGCGAAACTGCTTCGCTTCTAAAAAATAACGGTAAATTTCGTCGCTTTCTTCCCGCTCGACAAACGACCGCACTTTTTGCATTTCCATCATCCAGCGGTCAAATAACGCGAGCAACTCTTCTTTGTTATGTAAAAAAATGTCGCGCCACATTTCCGGATTGCTTGAGGCAATGCGCGTAATATCGCGAAACCCGCCCGCCGCAAGCCGGCTGACTAGCTCGTCTTCTTGTTCGTGCTGCTGCGCTTGGTGCACAAGGCTTGCGGCGATAATGTGCGGAAAATGGCTAATGACGCCGGTAATCCGGTCATGTTCTTTCGGCGAAAGCGTGACAAAATGCGCTTTCGTCCCTTTTAGCCATTGTTTCAATCGCTCGACTTCGCTTTCCGGCACTTCTTCCGTCGGCGTTAAAATGTAAAACGCATTTTCAAATAAATGCGCTCGTGCTGCCGTTACGCCGCTTTTATGCGAACCCGCCATCGGGTGTCCGCCGATAAACGTAATCCCTTTCTCTAATAGCCGCTTCGCATGTTGCACGATGCGCTGCTTTGTGCTGCCGACATCGGTGACGATGACAGACGGCTTTAGACGGTAGGTGAGCATTTCTGCTAAAATTTTTTCCGTCTGCATGACCGGCGTCGCTAAAATGATGACGTCCGCTTGCGCCATCCCTTCTTCAAGGGAAAAAACAGCATCATCAATGACGGCAAGCGTCTTCGCAAGCTTCATTTCTTCTTCATTCACATCAAAGCCAATCACGACAGACTCAGGATGTTCTTTTTTGATTGCTAGCGCCATCGAACCGCCAATGAGCCCAAGTCCGACGACAAATACCGTTCCTTCCAACCGTTTCACCTTCTCCTATAAAATGCGCCCGCCGCAATGTGCGGCGAGCTTGTTAGACGAATTGTTTTTCTTTTAAGAGCTGCGTAATCGCCGCAAACACGTGCTCGTTTTGTTCTTCCGAGCCAACCGTAATGCGCACCGATGTTGGAAACCCGAGCGCATTTCCTGAGCGAACAATGATGCCGCGTTCAAGCAAATATTGAAACACTTCGTTCCCCTCAATGCCAAAATCGACTAAAATAAAGTTCGCTTCCGACGGATAATAGCGCAAGCCGTGCTGCTGGCAAAAACGGTAAAATGATGCAAGCCCTTGCTTGTTTTTCGCCGCACACGCTTCGATAAACGCTTGGTCATCAAGCGCTGCGACGGCTGCTACTTGGGCGATGCTTGACGTATTAAACGGCTCGCGCGCAGGCTCGATTTGCCGAATGATCGCTTCGCTCGCGACGCCATAGCCAACGCGCAAACTTGCTAAGCCGTACGCTTTCGAAAACGTGCGCAACACCATTAAATTGTCATACTCCGAAAGCAACGGCACCGTTTGTGGATAATCGTCCGCTGTTACATATTCGTAATACGCTTCATCCGATACGACGAGCACATGTTTTGGCACGTTCCGCAAAAACTCAGAGAACTCCGCGTCACTCACGTACGTACCGCTCGGATTGTTCGGGTTGCACACCCAGACGACGCGCGTCTGTTCGTCGATTGCTTCAAGCATTTTTTTCAAGTCGTGCCGTCCGTCCACGAGCGGCACTTCGCGAATTTCCGCCCCTTCAATGACGGCGTTATGGCGATATTGTGGAAACGTCGGCGTTGCCATCACCGTATTTGTTCCTTTCGTTAAAAAGGCGCGGCAAATAATTTGCACGACTTCGTCCGAGCCGTTGCCAAAAATAAGCTCTGTTTCCTTTACGCCGAGATGCTGTGCTACTTTTTCCCGTAATACGCGCGCATAGCCGTCTGGATACAATGCTAACCGGTCAAGTTCTTTTATGATTGCTTCTTTCACTGCCGGCGACGAGCCGTACGGGTTTTCGTTCGACGCAAGCTTAATGACATTCGTCAAGCCGTACTGCCGCTTCACTTCCTCGAGCGATTTTCCTGGCTGGTAAGGAGTGAGCCCTTGCAGCTCTTTTTTCACGTTCATCTTCTCACCTCATTACAAAAATCGGCGCCTTCCTGTAATGGTGCCACTAGCTGTTCAACGTAGCAGCGAAACTCGTCGAGTGCATATTGCTTCGTTTCTTGTTGCAACAATCGGTCGGACAGCTCTTCCACTTTTTGCACGAGCGCGCTGCCGACGACGACCCCATCGCAATGCTCTTTTAATACTTGCACTTGTTCGCTTTTGGAAATGCCAAAGCCAACGACGACCGGAACGCGGCTATATTGCTTCACTTCCGCTAAAAATTCGTTAATGGCCTCCGGCAACGTATCGCGAACACCTGTCACCCCTAACGACGATACACAATACAAAAATCCTTGTGCCTGCGAAGCAATTTTTTCGATCCGCTCTTTCGATGTTGGAGCAACGAGCGAAATAAGAGGCAACCCTGTTTCTGCGCTCAGACGACGAATCGGCTCGCTTTCTTCAAATGGTAAATCAGGAATGAGGACGCCGTCTACCCTGTTTTCTTTCGCTAAAGCGAAAAAGGATTCTTTTCCTAATTGTAACACAGGATTGTAATACGTAAAGATAATAATGGGAATTTTCACCCCTTTTTTTCGCATGTTTCCGGCTAATTTGATTGCGTCTGGAAGCGTCATGCCCTGCTTTAGCGCACGCGCGGACGCCCGTTGGATAATCGGACCGTCGGCGAGCGGGTCGGAATATGGGACACCGAGCTCTATTACATCTGCTCCCGCCGCTTGCAAGACAAGCGCTAAATCAATTGTCACGTCCGGATGCGGGTCGCCAGCGACAAGAAACGGAATAAACATATTAGTTCCCGATAAACGCATGTTCGCTCGCTCCTTTCAAATGGGTCATCATCGCTTGCACGTCTTTATCGCCGCGGCCGGATAAACAGACGAGCACCGTTTCGTCTTTGGAACGTTGTCTGGCGATTTGAAACGCTTTAGCGAGCGCATGCGCCGACTCAATGGCCGGAATGATTCCTTCTTCTCGGGCAAGCTGTTGAAATGCTTCGAGCGCTTCTTCGTCCGTCACACTTTCGTAGCGGACGCGGCCGATGCTCGCTAAATACGCGTGTTCCGGACCAACTCCCGGGTAGTCGAGCCCGGCGGAAATCGAGTACGGTTCCGTAATTTGCCCGTATTCATCTTGCAATAAATACGTCATCGAGCCGTGAATGACCCCTTTTGTTCCTTTCGTAATCGTCGCAGCGTGATACGGTGTGTCGATCCCCTTTCCAGCCGCTTCCACTCCGACCAATTCGACATCGTCTTCTAAAAACGGATAAAACATGCCGATCGCGTTGCTGCCTCCGCCAACGCACGCGACGACCACGTCCGGCAACTTTCCTTCCCGCTTGATAAACTGCTCTTTTGCTTCATCGCCAATAATGCGCTGAAATTCGCGCACCATTTTCGGATACGGATGCGGACCGACGACAGAGCCGATCATGTAAAAATGGTCGTCGCAATGTTGCACCCAATAGCGAATCGCTTCGTTCGTTGCATCTTTTAACGTCCGATTGCCGCTGTAAACCGGCACCACTTCTGCGCCTAATAATTTCATACGGAATACGTTTAGCTCTTGCCGCTTGATATCTTCTTCGCCCATAAAGACGATGCATTCCATCCCAAAACGGGCAGCAACGGTCGCAGCTGCCACTCCGTGTTGTCCCGCGCCCGTTTCGGCGATCAATTTTTTCTTCCCCATCCGCTTTGCCAACAGCGCCTGTCCGATGGCGTTATTAATTTTATGGGCACCGGTATGGTTTAAATCTTCCCGCTTGAAATAAAGGCGGGCGCCGTTTAATTGTTTCGTGATATTTTCCGCAAACGTTAGCGCCGTCGGGCGACCGGAATATTCTCGTAAACTATGCATATATTCCTCGCGAAACGACGCATCAATAAGCGCCTCGTTAAGTGCCCGCTCGATTTCTTCAAGCGGACGCATTAGCGTTTCTGGAACAAATTTGCCGCCAAACTCGCCGAACCGGCCGTTTTCATTTGGTACATTGTACATCACACTTCACCCTCTTCTCGATTTCGTTCATTTTCGCCACGCTTTTTTTGCCGTTTTCTTCAATGCCGCTGCTAATATCAATTCCGTGCGGCTGATAGATAAGTAGTTGTTCGACGTTTTCCGGCGTAATTCCTCCGGCAATAAAGCAAGGGACGCCTTGCCTTGCTGCTTCTTCTAAATAAAACGGTACCGCCTCCCAATCAAACGACACTCCCGTTCCGCCCCATGCGCCGCGCACCCGGCTATCCACGACATATCCGTCGACGACACGCGCGTATTGTTTCATTTTCGTTAGCGCGTCTTCGCCATGATGAATCGCCTTCCAGACGGGAAGTCCCGTCGCCTCTTTAATTTTCGCCACTTGCTCGGCCGACTCATTGCCGTGGCATTGAATCACCGAAAGCGGAACGAGGCGAGTTACTTGGCAAATACGTTCCGCCGTTTCGTTAACAAACACACCGACGAGTTTTTTGCCGTGAAGCGGCACCGCTTCAAGCCATTCTTTCACTTGATGCTCCTCGACTTTCCGCTTACTTTCCGCAAAAATGAGGCCGAGATAGTCTGCTTGACTGCTAGCTCCTTTTTGTAAATCAGCAAGCGAACGATGGCCGCAATATTTAAGAAGGACGGACAAAATCTTCGACCCCCTTATATAAATCGCGCACTGCTTGAGAGACATCGTTCTGCCTCATAAGCGATTCGCCGACTAAAACAGCGTGTGCTCCGTAGGCGTGCACCGTCTGCAAATCGGCGGAAGTGGCGATGCCGCTTTCGCTGACGATCACGCTCGTTTTCGGCACAAACGGCACAACTTCTTTCGTCGTGTCAAGCGACGTCGTAAACGTATGCAAATTGCGGTTATTAATCCCGATAATGTCCGGCGTAAACAGCGCTAAAATGTTTTCTAACGTTTCACGACTGTGCACTTCCACTAAACATTCTAGCCCTTTTTCATACGCTTCTTCATATAATTCGTATAACGTTTTTGGTGGAAGCGCTTCGCCGATTAATAAAATCGCATCAGCGCCGATTCGGACGCTTTCTTCAATTTGCAGGCGGTCAATAATAAAATCTTTGCGCAAAACCGGAACGCCAACCGCTTGTTTAATATCCGTCAAATATTGCCGATGCCCTTGAAAATACACTTCGTCGGTCAAAACGGAAATCGCATCCGCCCCCGCCTGTTCATACGCTTTCGCGTGATCGACCGGATGAAAATCACGACGAATGATTCCTTTCGACGGCGACGCTTTTTTCACTTCAGCGATGAGACCGATTGCTCGTCGGCGATTTTTTAGCGCCGCGGCTAGTGAAAAGCGCGGTACATCACACTCCGGTGGGAGCGTGAGCGTACGGATTTCGTTTCGTTTCGTGGCAAGAATTTGCTCAAGCATAGTGTTCGACCTCTTTCGTTTGCAAGCGGCATAATTGGATGAGCGCCTGCTTTGTCATAATCGCTTCTTTCGCCAGATCGACTCCTTCACGAATGGATGCTGCCTTTCCAGCTACATAAAGAGCAACTCCGGCATTTAGGCTGACAATATTGATCGCGCTTTCGTTCGCCGTCCCTTCCATCACGGCACGAAGCAGCGCAGCGCTTTGCGCCACCGTATGAACTTGAATGTCTTCTAATGTTCCGCGCGGCAATCCGCACTCTTCTGGCGTTAAGACGAACCGGCGAATTTGACCGTCTTTTAATTCAACGACGTCCGTTTCCGTCGTAATGCTACATTCATCTAATCCGTCTCGGCCCGTCACGAACAATACATGAGAAGAACCGAGCCGTTTTAACGTTTCGGCCAGCTTTTCCGCATAGCGCGTCGAGTACACACCGATCACTTGCCGCTTACAGCGCGCTGGATTGGAAAGCGGCCCAAGCAAATTAAAGACGGTGCGGAAGCCGATTTCTTTGCGCGGAATAGCCGCATGTTTCATCGCCGCATGGTACAGCGGGGCAAATAAAAACGCTAATCCTTTCGTTTGCAACGCCGCTTTCGCTTCTTCCGGCGTCGTTTGAATCGGAATATGAAGCGCCTCTAGTACATCGGCGCTGCCACTTTTCGACGATACCGCTCGGTTTCCGTGCTTGGCGACTTTGACACCGAGCGAGGAAGCGACGATCGCCGCCGCGGTAGAAATGTTGAACGTCGCTTTTTCATCGCCCCCTGTCCCGCACGTATCAATGACATCGTCTTCGCATGCGACCGTCACCATATGGCTGCGCATGCCGCGGGCCAACCCTGTTAATTCATCGACCGTTTCGCCGCGCAGGCGCAAAATCGACAGGAAGCTCGCAATTTGGCTAGCGGTGGCTTCCCCTGACATGATCGCCATCATCGCCTCATACGCTTCTTGTTCCGTCAACGTCTCGCCTTCAATGCATTTCGCTAGCAGCTGCTTAAACATATAAATTTCCTCCTTTTGCAAATACCGTTTCCGCTAGTTCGATCGCTTTAATTAGCGCGCTTGCTTTATTGCGCGTTTCTTTCCACTCGAGCTCTGGGATCGAATCTGCAACAATGCCAGCACCCGCTTGCACGTATGCATAACCATCTTTCACAACAGCGGTGCGAATCGCAATGCACGAGTCGATGTTTCCGTCAAAGCCGATGTAGGCGACCGTACCAGCATATACGCCGCGCGCCGTCGGCTCTAGTTCATTTAAAATTTGCATCGCCCGTACTTTCGGCGCTCCGCTCACCGTGCCGGCAGGAAACGCCGAAAGTAAAGCATCGATCGGGTGAACATCATCTTTTAACTCTCCCGTCACTTTCGAAATTAAGTGCATCACATGAGAAAATTTGCCGATTTCCATAAGCACAGGCGTCTTGACCGTGCCGTATTTGGCGACTTTGCCGATATCGTTTCGCGCTAAATCAACGAGCATATAATGCTCTGCCCGCTCTTTCGGATCGTGAAGCAGCTCTTCGGCAAGCAAAGCATCTTCCTGCTTTGTCCGGCCGCGCCGGCGCGTGCCGGCAATCGGATGAATTTCGATTTTCCGATTTTGCACTTGAACAAGCTTCTCCGGCGAACTGCCAACAATTTCGGCGTCGCTCGTTTGCAAATAAAATAAATATGGCGATGGATTAATTTTTCGCAGCATGCGGTACAATTGAAAACCGGTGATGCGAATCGGAAGTGAAAACCGTTGCGACAACACCGCTTGAAAAATATCGCCAGCGGCGATATACTGTTTGATCGTTTCAACATCTCGCAAAAAAGCGGCACGTTCATACGTCGATGTCACCCGTTCAAACGACACATGTTTCGTTTGTTCTTCTTCAAACAGCGGCAATAGCGGCTGGCTTCCGCTTGTCGCCTTTTTCATCAGCGCTTCGATCGTTTGCAGCGCTTCTTCGTACTTTTGCCGCATTGATTGTTCATTGTCACCTTCATGCAACCGAATGTAATGAAGTAAGACAACTTCCCGTTTTGCGTGGTCAAAAGCGATGAGCGATTGGCACACGAAAAAATGAGCGATTTTCATTTTCAAATCACGACAAGAATGAAAGGGAACTTTTTCAATCGTCGAAATGAAATCGTAGCTTAAAAATCCGACGGCGCCGCCGACGAACGGAATGTCCGCTTCCACCGGTTTCACTTGCAGCGTTTGCTCAACGTACAATAGCGCTTCTTTCAGCGACGAAACCGATGTGACTACCGCTTTTCGTTCATCGAGCACGGAAAAAGACTGTCCCGTTTCGCTTTCAATTGTCAAAAACGGAGAAAGACCGATAAACGAATAGCGCGACCAAGGCGATTGTTCATCTTTGCTTTCGAGCAAAAAACTCGCTTCGCTCTTTAAATTTTCAAACAACTGCAACGGCTCTAACGCATCGGCAAAAAAGCGGCGCACAATCGGAATGGTGCGAAACTGCTTCGCATCTTCTAAAAAGGTGGTCAACATGTTCTCTCCTCCATTCAGACGGAGAATGAGGGTTTAATGAGGCAAAAAAGAAGAAAACCCAAAGACGTGATAGCCTTTGGGTAGATCGGTTCATATTTATGCTCCGCTCACCTCAGCTAAACTCGCTCATTCTCATCTACCCTATACTCATCTCACTCAACTTATTGACTTCTGCTCTCTACACTGTCTTCGCTTTCCTACGCTTAACTCCTAGCTGTTCAGGGCAACTTTCGCGGAAGAACGATTGCCTGCCACAGCCACCTTTGCTTTTCCCTATCATATTACAATTCTCTTTTTTTTGTCAACGATAAATCTGGCCGGAGCTGGACGGCGTCATGCAAATACACATGGACGACGTCTTCTTGCGTTTTTTTCGTTTCAGCCGTTATCATAATGCGAATGCAGCGCGGCAAAGAGCCAGGAACGGGAATTTCCCGCATGCACATGACCGGCACGTACGTCCAGCCTTCGATGCGACGAAGCGCCTGCGCAGGAAAAGCAGCGGTCAAATCTTCCGTTACGGAAATGAGCACGGACGCCACATCGTTTGCTTGCACACCGTTAGCGCGAATCATTTCCCGCAACAGTTCTTCCGTCGCAGCGACAATTTCGTCCGCCTCATTGGCCGTGACGGTCGTCGCTCCGCGAATCCCTCTAATCATGTCGTTCTCCCTCGCTTTGTGAAAATTCGTATAGCCATGCTAACAGCTGTTCATCGGCAATCGTTTCAACTTGCACATGGCCAATCTCTTTTAGTAGCACCATTCGGATTTGTCCGGCTTTCGCTTTTTTATCCCCCTTCATTTTTTGCAGTAGCCGCTCAGGGGCAAGTTGCTTCGAGAGAGCGACTGGAAATCCGTACGATTGAAACCAGCTTGTAAACCGTTCTTTTGCAAACGACACACCGTACATGCGCTCGCTCACAAAAATGGCAAACAACATGCCGAGCGCAACCGCATCGCCGTGGGTAATGGTACCATATCCGAGCTCGCTTTCAAGCGCATGGGCGAGCGTATGACCGAAGTTCAAATGGGCGCGCACGCCTTTTTCTTTTTCATCTTCAAGCACGATGCGCGCTTTCACTTCGATTCCTTTGCGAATGCAATATTGCAACGCTTTCCCTTCGATATCTTCTAAACGATGAATATTTTGCTTCAACCATTCATAAAAGGGACGGTCGCCGATGAGCGCATGTTTGATGACTTCGGCAAATCCGGAACGCAACTCACGCTCAGGAAGCGACTGTAAAAAGCGAATATCGTAAATGACCGCTTCCGGTTGATGAAACGCACCGATCATATTTTTTCCGAGCGGATGGTTGATCGCCACTTTTCCGCCGACTGCGCTGTCATGGGCAAGCAACGTCGTCGGCATTTGCACATAAGCGATGCCGCGCATAAACGTCGCTGCTACAAAGCCGGCTAAATCACCGACCACCCCGCCGCCAAAAGCGATGATGAACGAATCGCGGTCAAGGCCGTAGGCGAGCGCGGCCGTTTGACACGCATAGTAATGCTCAAACGATTTCGCCGTTTCCCCGCTCGGAATGATGTGTGTATACACATCATAATAGCGGCGCAACGACATCATGAACTCTGATAAATACAGCTTCTCAAGCGTTTCATCGGTTATCACAAGCAATTTTGTACCATGAGCAAAACCGAGTTCTTCCAATAGCTGCGGCAACCGCTCTGTCATTCCTTCCCCTAAAAAAAGCGGATATTGTTTTGTAGCCGTCTGGATGGTGATTCGTTCCATCATCAAAACTCCTTTGCATACCGGCGCATATTTTCGATATTTTCTTTAATCAAGTCCATTCGATCTTGGCCGAACTGATCGACGATCGCTGCGGCAATTTCCCAAGCAACGACCGCTTCTGCCACAACGCTTGCCGCTGGAACCGCGCAGCTGTCGGAACGTTCAATGCTTGCAGCAAATGGTTCTTTCGTGTCAATATCGACGCTCGCCAGCGGTTTATAGAGCGTCGGAATCGGCTTCATCACCCCACGCACGACAATCGGCATGCCGGTCGTCATCCCGCCTTCAAAACCACCCGCGCGATTCGTACGGCGGCGGAATCCTTCTGCTTCACTCCAAATAATTTCATCGTGCACTTGGCTGCCGGGAAGACGGGCCGCTTCAAAACCGATGCCAAATTCGACCCCTTTGAACGCATTAATGCTGACGATGGCTGCGGCAATTTTCGCATCGAGCTTCCGATCGTAATGAACGTAGCTACCTACCCCTGCTGGCATGCCTTCCACAATCACTTCGACGATGCCGCCGATCGAATCGCCATTTTCTTTCGCTTGGTCAATTGCCTCCATCATTTTCACCGCTGCTTCCTCATCAAAACAGCGCACTGGAGACTGCTCAGTTACATGTTGGAGCTGCTCGAGCGATTCATACGCGACATTCGTAGCGCGCACCCCGCCAATTTCGAGCACATGCCCTGCGACTCGAATGCCAAGCTCCGCCAAAATACGCTTCGCAACCGCGCCAGCGGCTACGCGCATCGTTGTTTCGCGAGCGGAAGAGCGCTCGAGCACGTTGCGCATATCGCGATGCCCGTATTTCATCGCTCCGTTTAAATCAGCATGGCCTGGGCGCGGACGTGTGACTTTCCGCTTCACTTCTTCCTCTTCCGTCGGCTCGATCGCCATAATGTTCGTCCAATGTTTCCAGTCGCGATTTTCGACGACAAGTGTAATCGGCGAACCGAGCGTTTGGCCGTGGCGCACGCCGCTTAAAATGTGGACTTCATCTTTTTCAATTTGCATTCTTCTCCCGCGGCCGTAGCCTTTTTGCCGGCGCTGAAGCTCGATGTCAATATGCTCTTTCAAAAGCGAAAGCCCTGCCGGAACACCTTCTAAAATCGCGGTTAGCTGCGGACCGTGCGACTCCCCTGCTGTTAAATACCTCATGTTTCTCTCTCCCTTCAACTCTTTAACGCGTTTATGTAACAATATATCATAATTTCATAAAATGAAAAGTGTTTATAAAAAAAGAATTCATCCTTTCGATGAACTCTTTCTGAGTTATTCCATTTTTCGGTAGAAAAACGTATCTTCCGTATCAAACCCGTAAGACGACGGGTTAAAAATTTGTTCCGTGCTGCCGACAAATAAAATCCCGCCTAGGCGGAGCGCCTTATTAAATTTATGGTAGAGTACTTGCTTCGCTTCTTCCGTAAAATAAATAAGCACATTGCGGCATACGATTAAATCGTAGTTTGTGTCAAACGGATCGGCTAGCAAATTATGTTTTTTAAAGGTGACTGCCTTTTTTATATTTTCGTCTATTTTATAATACATTCCTTCTTTTGTAAAAAACTTTTTTTTCATCTCTTCTGGCACTTCTTGCAATGAGCGCTCCGCATAAACGCCGATTTTGGCACGAGAAATCGCATTTTCATCGATATCCGTTGCCAACACGGAAATTTGCGAGAGTGGGAGAAATTTCGACAGCACCATGACTAACGTATATGGTTCTTCTCCGGTCGAGCAAGCCGCGCTCCATACTTTTAAACGGCGGTTTCGCTCCAAAAGTTTCGGTAAAATTTTCTTTTCGAGCACTTCCCACCGATTCGCATTTCGGTAAAACTCGGAAACGTTAATCGTCATGCGATCGAGAAATTCATGAAAAAGCGCGTCGTTTGTTTCCATCGCTTTAAAAAACTCTTGAAAGCTTTTAAAGCCGCGCTTTTCATAGAGCGACGTCAGCCGCCGCTTCATTTGCGCCTCTTTATATTGCGCTAAATCGATGCCGGTTTTCTTTTTGACGTTGGCAATAAACTGTTGGTAATCACTCATCTGCCCCTTCTCCTTCATTCCCTTATAACAAAAGCGACTGGCTCCGTCGCGAAGCCAATCGCCGTTTGGATTAATATACCCACTCATTCATCAACTTTGAATAGTTGACAAGCTCTTCTTCTTTAAAGAATAAGTTGATTTCGCGCTCAGCACTTGCTGGTGAATCCGAGCCATGAATCACGTTTTTGCCGACTGTAACGCCAAAGTCGCCGCGAATCGTTCCTGGCACTGCTTCCTGCGGATTTGTTTTCCCCATCATTTGGCGCGCAGTTGCGATCACGTTTTCCCCTTCCCATACCATTGCAAATACAGGACCGGATGTGATAAAATCCACTAATTCACCGAAAAACGGACGCTCTTTATGTTCCGCGTAATGTTGCTCTGCTAATTCACGCGATACTTGCATTAATTTTGCGCCAACAAGCTGAAACCCTTTTTTCTCAAAGCGAGCGACAACCTCGCCGATGAGATTGCGTTGAACCCCATCTGGTTTGACCATTAAAAACGTTCTTTCCATTCAATACTCCACCCCTACAAAGTTATGTACTAGGAACAGGATTCCCACCAAAATAGTACCATTGTTTTCCGCCATTCGCAATATGCAATGAAAGCGGTTAAAACTTTCGCTTGCCAATGTATTTCGCCACTTCGTAAAGCGCGGTGCGCGCTTTGTTTTTCGGCAACGTTTCCAACACCGCAAACGCCTTTTGCAAATAGCGGTCGCTCAGCGCATACGATTGATCAATCGCTCCTGTTTGCTTAATGAGCGCGATAATTTCGTTCATTTCCTTTTCCGATGTATGCGAATGCACGGAAATGATTTTTTCTTTCACGCCCGCATCGTTCATGGCAAGCAACGCCGGTAGCGTTACATTCCCTTGCAATAAGTCGCTTCCTGCCGGTTTGCCGAGCTGTTCCGGTGTCCCGATAAAATCGAGAATATCATCGGTAATTTGAAACGACATACCGACATAATAGCCAAATAAATAAAGGCGGTCGGCTACTTCCTTCGAGGCGTTCGCCGCAATCGCACCGAGCTGGCAGCTGACTGCAATGAGTAGCGCCGTCTTTCGTTTAATGCGTCGCAAATAACAGCGCAACGTTTGGTCGAAGCGGTATTTATCTTTTATTTGTTCAATTTCTCCGCGGCACACTTCGACGATCGTGCGCGCCAAAATCCGGTGAGCTAATGGGTTGTCGAGGCGCGTCATCAACTCGAGCGAGCGAGCAAAAATATAATCCCCTGTATACATCGCAAAGCGGTTACTCCATTTTGCTTTGATCGTTTCCCGACCTCGCCGAAGTTCGGCATCGTCAATGACATCATCGTGAACGAGCGAAGCCATATGAATAAGCTCCAGCGCGACGGCGACATGCTTGATGCGCTCGATATCATACTCACCGAATTTTCCGGCGAGCAACACCAACACAGGACGAATCCGTTTGCCACCCGCCTGCAATAAATGAAGCGCAGCAGTGCTCAATAACGAATAGTCCGACTGAATCGCTGCCTCCAGCTCTTTTTCTACTAGTTGCAAATCCGCATTCAAAAACGAATACATTGCTTTTAACTTCATTATTTTCACCTTAATCTTTGATAGCGTTACGGTTTATACCCTAAATGCATTGCCGCTACGCCAAATGTATATGGCTTTACTTCCACATTGACAAAGCCAGCGGCGCGAAACATTCGCGCCAGCTCGTCCATCCCTGGAAACTCGCGCGCTGATTCTTGAAGCCATGAGTATTCTTCATAGCTTTTCGCAAAAATTTTCCCGAATAATGGCATAATGAACCGAAAATAAAAATAGTACAATTGTCGAAAGCCGAATAATGTCGGCTGCGACGTTTCTAAACAGACGACTTTCCCGCCCGGCTTGACGACGCGGTACATTTCTTTCAACACGGTCATATAATCTGGTACGTTTCTCAGTCCGAAACCGATCGTTACGTAATCAAACGTATTATCTGGAAATGGTAGTTCCATCGCGTTTCCATGAATGAGCGTTACGTTTGTCAAATGGCGCTCTTTCACTTTTTGCTCACCGACGCGCAACATATTTTGACTGAAATCAAGCCCGTACACTTCGCCTTCCGGTCCGACCGCCTCCGCAAGCGCAATCGCCCAATCCGCCGTACCGCAACAAACATCAAGCGCTTTCGTGCCTTTTTGCACGTTCATCCGTTTCATCGTATCTTTTCGCCATTTAATATGGCGATTGAAGCTGATGACTGAATTCATCTTATCGTAATTTTCATATATTTTTTCAAACACATGGTGAACCCGTTCTTCTTTCGATCGTTGCATTGTTCTACCCTTCTTCCACTGTCTTTTTGGCAGCGGCGGAAAAACCGCCGATTAATTCGGCAAGGCGCGTTTTTAATAGCTCGTTACATTCGAGCGGGAGGTTTAGCAATTCCTCTTTGCAATGTTCCATATAGCGGTTGCAAATATGGGACAAATAATGCTTCTGCTCTCTTGCCATCGCTTTATTTTTCGGAAAGACAATGTTCGCCATTTGCTCAAAAAGAACGGACGTCCCGTTTTTAATAAACTGTTCTTTTTCGCTCATTAGCCGCTTGAGCAACAAATAATAATACGCAAACTTGGACCATAACGGCCGCGAAAGATGTTCACTGATTTTCACAATCAACGATGACTCAATGACGGCCACACTGTGAAACAATGCTTCAATTTTGCTAATATCTTTTTGGTATAAGCGAATTTTATGTTCGTTAATTTCTTTAATCGCTTCGGCCAGCACATGAATCGTCGTAAGATCGCTTCGCTTCGCTAAATAATCATAATAAAGCCCACTATATAAATCTCCCGCAAGCACCGTTAGCTGCCTCGTTTTCAATTCATCCTCTGCTTGATGCGGAAGCGAATTTGTCACTTCATCATGGGTATCAAGGGCGATTTGTACAAGCATCATTGGAACAATGTAGCCATCTGCTTCTTCTGTGAGATGCGCGTTTTCAAACATCGACAGCGACAATAAAATCCGGTCTTCATCGATTGGCTGCATCGGGATATGTTGCAACAAGTACGGATGGTGGAGAAAACGCTCAATTTGTTCTTTTAACATCGCCATTTTTTTTAAGATTGGTTTCAATCTGATCACCCTTGTTCCCCTAAATTCAAAACATAACGCCTTTAATTATAGCATGAAAAGCGTCCGTTTCATAGAATGGCTTATTTTTTGCCCTCGGAATGAATTTCGCCGTGATGCGTTTGGATGAGCGCTTTTCCCCGCACTTTAATGGCGGACGTATGCTCAGTAAATTGGGCGATCAACACTTCCCCTTTGTCTAGCTTCTCCGAATGGTGGAAGCGCGTATCTGCCCCTCTTGTCAACCCGATGACATTGACGCCGTCTTCTAGCGCCTTAATGACGATATAGTCACTATTATACATAAAACTCCCCCTTTTATTATCCTTTAATCAACGAGAGCACTTCCGCACGAGCGGCATGGTCGGTTTCTAACGTGCCGCGCACGGCCATCGTGACCGTTTTCGCACCTGGTTTTTTGACGCCGCGCATCGTCATACACATATGTTCCGCTTCCACCACGACCATCGCACCATACGGTTCAAGCGTTTCCATAATCGCATCCGCCACCGTTGCCGTAATCCGTTCTTGCAGCTGCGGGCGGCGCGCCACCGCCTCAACGGCGCGGGCGAGTTTGCTTAATCCCGTCACTTTTCCGCCGCGCGGAATGTACGCAACGTGCGCTACACCGAAAAATGGTACTAAATGATGCTCGCACATCGAGAAAAATGGAATATCTTTCACTAATACTAACTCTTCATGTTCTTCGCTAAAAATCGTTTGAAAATGCTCCTTCGGGTCTTCGTTCATCCCGGAAAATACTTCCGCATACATTTTCGCCACTCGTTTTGGCGTATCTAACAGTCCTTCGCGATTTGGATCTTCGCCAATCGCTTCTAAAATCAAGCGCACCGCGTGTTCAATTTGCTCGTAATTCACATTTAACATCGTGCCTTTATCCTCCTGCATCCAACAAAATCTCCATTTGTATGTACAAACGGGAGTTCCCGTAATCCGATTCTAGCATATATGCGAAAAAAAAAGCAAAAAAAGAAGGGCAGCGAATCTAGCTTGCCCTTCTTTCAAGCTCTTTTTATGTAGCGATTACTTTACAGCATCTTTAAGAGCTTTCCCTGGTTTAAATGCAGGAACTTTGCTCGCAGGGATTTCCATTTCTTCGCCTGTTTGCGGGTTGCGTCCTTTGCGTGCTGCACGCTCACGAACTTCAAAGTTCCCAAAACCAATCAATTGAACTTTATCACCATTTTTAAGTGCTTCCGTAATGGATTCAAAAACAGCATCGACTGCTTTCGTTGCATCTTTTTTAGAAAGGCCGCTAGTTTCTGCAACCGCGTTGATTAATTCTGTTTTGTTCATGCCATTCACCTCCTCCCAAGGACGAGCCCATAAATTTATTACATTTCTTCACCATTTCTCCTAATTCTATACATCGCAAGTATAATAATTTGTCGACATGCCTATCTTAAACGATTCGTCGTCATAATTCAACATCATTTTCAGCAAATCCATGCAACCGAGGCACATTTCGCCAAAGAAACTAAGTTTTACTGATAAAAGATTATCATATGTCGCAACCGTTCGCAAGCAGAAATCCTTATTTCAAGGCGCTTTCCGTCTATTTTTCTCAAAAAAAAGACCCCGAATCGGAGTCCTTTGTTACAAAATAATCGCTATTAATCCTCCCGAACCTTCGTTAATGATACGTTCGAGCGTTTCTTTTAGTTTATAGCGGGCGTTTTCCGGCATAAGCGCAAGTTTCGCTTGAATGCCTTCGCGCACAATCGAGCTGAGCGAACGGCCGAAAATATCGGAGTTCCAAATCGATAGCGGATCGTCCTCAAAATCTTGCATGAGATAGCGAACAAGCTCTTCGCTTTGCTTTTCCGTTCCGATAATTGGGGCAAATTCCGACTCGACGTCGACTTTAATCATATGAATCGACGGCGCAACTGCTTTTAGCCGCACACCAAACCGCGAACCTTGGCGGATGATTTCCGGCTCATCTAAGCTCATATCAGACAGCGCTGGAGCGGCAATGCCGTAGCCGGTTTGTTTCACCATTTTCAGCGCATCGGCGATTTGGTCATATTCCGCTTTCGCGTGGGCAAAATCTTGCATTAACTGAAGCAAATGGTCTTTGCCGCGAATCTCCACGCCCACAACTTCTTTTAAAATTTGATCATACAAGTCATCCGGTGCGTATAAATCAATTTCAGCGACCCCTTGCCCCATTTCGATGCCAGCAAGGCTTGCTTTTTCGATGAAATCGTATTCGCCGAACTGCTGGACGACGCGGTCCACATCACGCAATCGCTTAATATCTTTGACCGTATCTTTCACTGCTTCTTGATAGCTTTCTCGGAGCCAATGGTCTTCACGAAGTACCATCACCCAACTCGGCAAATTGACATTCACCTCTAGTACCGGAAATTCATATAATGCTTCACGAAGTACGTTGTAAACGTCCGTTTCACGCATGCTTTCCACGCTCATCGCCAACACCGGAATGTCGTATTTTTCACACAATTGCTGACGCAGCGTTTCCGTCTCTGGATGGTGCGGACGCACGGTGTTAATAATCATAATAAACGGCTTGCCGACTTCTTTTAATTCTTGAATGACCCGCTCTTCCGCTTCGACGTAGTTTTGCCGTGGAATGTCGCCAATCGTTCCGTCGGTCGTAATAACAACCCCAATCGTCGAATGCTCTTGAATGACTTTACGCGTGCCAATTTCCGCCGCTTCTTGAAATGGGATCGGTTCTTCATACCATGGGGTATTGACCATGCGCGGGCCGTTTTCGTCTTCATATCCTTTTGCGCCTAGCACCGCATAGCCGACGCAATCGACGAGGCGAATGTTCACTTCCAATCCGTCATCGACTTTCACTTTCACCGCTTGGTTTGGCACAAATTTTGGCTCTGTTGTCATAATCGTTTTGCCGGCGGCGCTTTGCGGCAGCTCGTCTTGCGCACGCGCCTTATCGGCTTCGTTACCGATATTCGGAATAACGACAAGTTCCATAAATTTTTTTATAAACGTAGATTTTCCAGTGCGGACAGCACCGACGACACCTAAATAAATATCGCCACCCGTTCGTTCCGCGATATCTTTGAAAATATCGACTTTTTCCAAATGACTCCCCTCCAGTCTTTGAGTCGTTGGGGCCGGTTGACCCGTGAAAATATGGTAGGACACTATATGAATATGATGTTGTCCTATTCATTTATGACTGCCGAAAGAAAAAATCCCTTCTCTAGAATGTATGCCTTCGAGAAGGGTTCATGACTTATTTAACGAAAAAAACCGGTTCTCCTTTTCCATCGACGGTATACGGAAGGGAATACGCAGGAACGAATAGCGAATTTTTCACTAACACCTCGCGAATGTCGTCACCCGGTTTATAGGAGTGCTTCGTTTTTTTCAACGCCTCATATAAATCCATTCGGTAATCGACGTATATGTTACCGTGATAATCAATGACAAATGGTAAATTATTGCCGGAATAAGGGCTAACGGCATACGGCGGTTCTTTATACCCGAGCTTTTGATAATCGAGCGTAAACACTCCTTTCGCAACCATTTGTTTAAACGGCGGATATCCATGAGAATCGCGATACATCGACAGACGTAAATTCAAATCGCGAATTTGCTCGGCGATGCGTAAATCTAGTAATTTTACCGTTGGGTTCGTTTCCGCATCGACGATGACGTATTGGAAAACGCCGCCGCTTTCAAACGCATTTCCTGGCGGTTCTGGAATGTAGCGCGGCACGAGTTTTTGAAAATCAATCGGATATTTTTGATAAATCGGCGTTTTCATATCGCGCGTTTTGATCGGCAACAATCCACCCGTCGCTTCGCGATATTGATTCACCGCTTCCTGCACGCTCGCCACTTGATCTTTATACGGAATTTGGTTTTGCTTTAAACGCTCGTCGGGATACAAACAACCCGATAACAATAGCACGATAACGCTCGCCATCATCCATCGAAAAACACGTTGCATATCGACTCCATCCTCGTCCATTATTCTGGTGTTGGTCCGCTAAAAACAACGAAAATAATAATAATTCCGGCTAAAATCATCAATACATACGCAATCAATGCCAATGCCGCTTTTATTATTTTGTTTTTCACTTTATAGCGGCTAAAGTAAATCGAAAAAACAGAAATAAACATAAAAGCCATGGAAGTTAAAGCAATCCACATTTTCGCTAACGCAGGCGACATTTTTCCTCCCCCTTTTCGACAATATTATATAAAATATGCAAAAAAAACTGAAGTAAAGCGGGGCGCCTTTACTTCAGTGAACGAGATACCCTTTGTCCGGAAGTTCAAGTCTATGATTGTTCGCCATATTGTATGCGCGGACAACCCCCGTTGCGTCGGCAAACGCCTATTTTTCTAAAATGTTAACTAAATCTTCCATTTCATGCGTTTTGACCCGCGCCATGAGAGAATCTGCCCCTTCTTTCGGGTCTTTGCCATTGAACAAGACGTCATAAAGAACTTCTGTAATCGGCATTTTAACCCCTAGTTTTTTTGCAAGTTGATAGGCCGCTTTTGTCGTACGCACGCCTTCCACCACCATTCCCATGCTTTCGAGCACTTCATCGAGCGGCTTCCCTTTACCAAGCATATGTCCCGCCCGCCAGTTGCGTGAATGCACGCTCGTGCATGTGACGATTAAATCACCAATGCCTGTTAAGCCGGAAAACGTCAGCGGGTTTGCCCCAAGCGCACAGCCTAACCGAGCAATCTCCGCAAGCCCTCTTGTCATAAGCGCCGCTTTCGCATTATCGCCGTAGCCTAATCCATCGGTAATACCTGCGGCAAGGGCGATAATGTTTTTGAGCGCACCGCCGATTTCGACCCCGATTAAATCTGGATTCGTATAAACGCGGAAATATTGCGGGTTCATAAATAAGTCTTGAATGCGTTCCGCTGCTTCCATATTTTTTGAAGATACCGTCACCGTTGTTGGATGGCGCAAACTCACTTCTTCCGCATGACTAGGTCCCGATAAAATGACGACATCTTTTAAAAGCGGCCCCATTTCTTCTTCGATGATTTCCGAAATGCGCTTATGCGTATCTGGCTCGATGCCTTTGCCGACGCTGACAATCGTTAGCGGCTTGCGAATACATGCGCGCACCTTTGGCAATACGTCGCGAATCGCTTTCGTCGGCACGGCCAACACGACCGTTTGGACGTTTTCTAACGCCTCACAAAGGGACGAGTAGCCGACGATCGCCTCTGGTAACCGGATGCCCGGCAAATATTTTTCATTCGTTCGCTTATGATTAATTTCCTCTATTTGCTCCGAGCGCTGACCCCAAAGACGAACGGCATGTCCGTTATCCGCGAGCACCATCGCCAGCGCTGTTCCCCAGCTACCTGCTCCTAACACCGCAATTTGTTCCACCGTTATCACTTCCTCGTCGTTATTTTCTCGGTCTGGCAATGAGTTTAATTGGCGTGCCCGTAAAACCGAACGCGTCGCGAATCCGATTTTCTAAAAAGCGCTCATACGAAAAGTGCATCAATTCTGGATCGTTGACAAATACGACGAACGTCGGCGGTTTGACCGCAACTTGCGTGACGTAGTAAATTTTCAGACGCTGGCCGTTGTGCGTCGGCGTCGGATTCATCGCCACCGCATCCATAATCACTTCGTTCAATACGTTTGTTTGCACGCGCATCGCGTGGTTTTCGCTCACCATTTTCACAAGCGGCAACAGTTTATGCAAACGTTGCTTCGTTTTAGCGGATACGAATAAAATCGGCGCGTAATCGAGAAATTGAAAATGATCGCGAATCTTCCGCTCAAACTCGATCAACGTTTTATCGTCTTTTTCCACCGCATCCCATTTATTGACGACGATGACGACACCGCGTCCCGCTTCGTGGGCGTAGCCAGCAATTTTTTTATCTTGCTCAATAATGCCTTCTTCCGCATTAAGCACGACTAACACGACATCCGACCGCTCGATTGCTTTTAATGCGCGCAATACACTATATTTTTCGGTCGTTTCATAAATTTTTCCTCTTTTTCGCATTCCGGCCGTATCGATAATGACATATTCTTGTCCTTCGCGCGTAAACGTCGTATCGACCGCATCCCTTGTTGTTCCAGCGATGTCGCTGACAATGACGCGCTCTTCGCCCAAAATGGCGTTGACAAGCGATGATTTCCCGACATTCGGACGGCCGATTAAACAAAATTTAATCACATCGTCTTCATATTCTTCATCGCTTCGTGTCGGGAAATGCGCGACGACCGCGTCCAACAAATCACCAAGCCCTGTTCCGTGCGATCCGGAAATCGGATACGGTTCGCCAAAACCGAGCACATAAAAATCGTAAATAAGGTCGCGCATGTCCGGATTGTCAATTTTATTCACTGCCAGCACGACCGGTTTGTTCGAGCGATGCAAAATTTTCGCCACTTCTTCATCGGCCGCCGTCACCCCGTCGCGTCCGTTCGTCATAAAAATAATAACATCCGCTTCGTCGATGGCGATTTCTGCCTGTTGCCGGATTTGCACTAATAACGGCTCATCGCCGATGTCAATTCCGCCGGTGTCAATGATGTGAAACTTATGATTCAACCATTCTCCACTGCTATAAATCCGGTCGCGGGTCACGCCCGGCACATCTTCCACAATCGAAATACGCTCGCCCGCAATCCGGTTAAAAATCGTGGACTTGCCGACGTTCGGACGGCCAACGATCGCTACTACTGGCTTGGCCATTATATCACCCTTTCTTTTATTGAACGCAAAACTTTGACATACGTACTCTCGCAAAAATACAGCTGTTTTATTTTATCAAAAACAACGACGCTCAACAATAGAAAGAGCGCTACAACGGTTTATTCCGTTTCATTTGTTTTTGCCATGCGTCCACATGATGGTGCATATTTTCAAACAGCGACCAAACAAATAAACAAGCGCAAGTAAGCGCCAGCGCATCGAAAAAGGGAAGCGAACCGATCGTATAAGGAAATACATCTCGGACTGCGACCGCATAGACGATTTCTCCTTGACAGCTGCCGATGATCGCTGCAAACAGCCTTGTTGCCGAATCGCGATGCAACATTAAACAAATGGCCGCCATGCTAATCGCGAGCATCCACCGCTCGTCCGCCCACACCCAAACAGGATCCGCAAGCGCCAACAAACGGAAGGCTGCGGACAAAAAAGCAACGGCCAACGCGGCCATGAACAAATAGCCGAGCTGTTTGCCACCGTTTGCCGTCAGCGCGAACGCAGCGACAAAAAGAAATAAAAACGAATACGTCAGTGAAAAAACGCCGATTCCAACATGATAAATGGAACCGCTCATTAATAAAAGCACGCCAGCCGCCAAAGCAGTGCGCCATTTCGTCTTTTTCATTAAAAACGTCGCATAAATCCAAACAACCCATGCACACCAATAAAAATAAATCCCTTCCATCCGACTACCTCCTAGCAAATTCATTATTTCATATTTTCGTCAAAAATAATCTTGCATAGAAAAAAGAAAAAAGAGGCAGACTAACAGCGACATCGGGCAAAAGGAGGGAAACATATGGCAAAGGATCGGCAAGAAACAAAACTAAAAGAGTCACGCCGCGTCGAATCCGACCGTGACCCAGCGATCGAAAATAAAGGAACGACTCGACTCGACACACCGGACGAGGCAAGAAGACAGCAGCGATAACGATCGCTCTCGCCATTCCTCACAAGGCAGTCAAACAGCAGTTTGACCGCCCTTTTTCCATTTCCCGTGATTATTTTGTTCCCTACATGACAACACTAAAACTACTATGTTCATCGTCGGAAAGAAGGGAAGCGTATGCGTTTTTTTTATCAACCGAGAAAACTCACCAAAAATCGCAGCGAGCCGCTCACCGCAACGCAAAAGGAACGACAAGAAGAGCGGCAAGACGCTCTTTCTTTCGATTTAGCACAAAACGTACAGACCTTACAGTCGATCTATGAAAATTGCAGCGACGTCGTGTTTCGTCCGCTACGAGTCGGCGGTACGACTAAAGCAACACTTGTTTACATCGATGGTTTAGTAAATGTCGATGAGCTCGACTCGATTATACTTCCATCTGTCATGAAATCGACCGCTTCCGATCCGCTCGAAATGCAACACCTTTTTGAACAAACATTGACCGTTGCCAACATTCAAAAAGCAAAGACAGTAGCGGAATGCGTCGAACACATTTCGTCCGGCCATCCTATTTTGCTCATAGATCAACAAAATGAAGCGTTTTCATTCGGTATCGCCAAATGGGAAAAACGTTCGCTCGAGGAGCCGACAGGGGAAGCCGTCATTCGCGGACCACGCGAAGGATTTACCGAGTCGCTTGGCACGAATCTCTCATTATTGCGGCGCAAGATTAAAAGCCCAAAATTGAAAACGAAGTCGATGAAACTTGGAGCCTATACGCAAACAAATATCATCATCGCTTACATCGACGGCATCGCTAGCGATACGTTGCTGGAAGAAGTGGAAGCCCGTCTAGCGCGCATCGATATCGACGGCATTTTGGAAACGAGCTATATTGAAGAACTGATTGAAGATAATCCGTATTCACCGTTTCCTCAAGTATTAAGTACAGAGCGGCCTGATGTGGTAGCGGCGAATTTATTAGAAGGGCGAGTCGCCATCTTACAAGACGGCACTCCGTTTGTACTTGTTGTTCCAGTTTCCTTTTATTCACTACTACAATCGAGCGAAGATTATTACCAGCGACATTTAGTTAGCACTGCCATTCGTTGGCTTCGGTACTTGTTTCTTTTAATATCGCTATTATTGCCATCATTGTACGTCGCTGTTCTTACCTTTCACCAAGAAATGGTGCCGACGACGCTACTATTAACAATGTCTGCGTCGCGGGAATTGATTCCGTTTCCTGCGTTAGTCGAAGCTATAATTATGGAAATCGTGTTTGAAGCATTACGGGAAGCCGGGGTACGCTTGCCGAAACAGGCTGGGGCCGCCGTCAGCATCGTCGGCGCTCTCGTCATCGGTCAAGCTGCCGTGCAAGCAGGGATCGTTTCCGCCCCAATGATTATAGTCGTCGCCTTAACTGGAATCGCCTCATTCACGATTCCGCGCTATACAGCAGGCATTGCGTTGCGCATGTTACGCTTTCCGATGATTTTTTTGGCCGGCTCATTAGGGCTGCTCGGCATTATGCTCGGACTTTTGATCATTTTAACCCATATGGCGACGCTTCGGTCATTCGGTGTTCCGTATTTATCGCCGATGGCGCCGATGCAAGGGCGGGAAATGAAAGATGTACTCATTCGCGTTCCATTATGGAAACGGAATAAGCGGCCACGTTTAACCGGAACAGACAATCTGACCCGGCAAGGTCCGAATCAAAAACCGAATCCGCTTGACGGCGATGACAAAACAAGAAAGGAGAACCGTCATGATTGAAAAAGGAAAAATATCAGCCTTGCAAATGGGAATAATGATGCATCCAGCCATCATCGCCACCGCCATTTTATTAGTCCCGGCGATTACCGCCCATCACGCAAACCAAGATATGTGGATATCCCCGATTTGGGCATCACTGACCGGCTTTGTAACGGTATATATCGCCATTTTGTTACATAACTACTATCCGCAGCAAACGGTGATCGAATATAGCGAACAAATTGTTGGAAAATTCTTTGGGAAAATCGTCGGTTTTATTTTTCTGCTTTTTTATTTACACACAAACGGGATCATCATCCGCGAATACGGCGAATTTATTGTCGGCAATTTTTTTGTCCGCACACCGTTAATTTTTGTAATGGGAAGCATGATTTTCGTCTGTGCATTGGCCGTCCGCGGTGGCGTAGAAGTCATCGCTAGACTTTCAGAAATGATTGTTCCGGTTGTGATCATCGTCATTGTTTTTTTCATTATCCTGTTAATTCCTGATATGAACATAACCAATATGCTGCCGGTCATGGAAAAAGGGATTTTTCCTTCAATTAAGGGAGCCATCATACCACAAAGCTGGTTTAGTGAATTTTTTCTAATCGCTTTTTTTCTCCCGTATGTTGCCGATCAGGAAAACAGAAAGAAATGGGCAATCATGTCAGTCGTAGCTGTCTTGTTCACATTATTTCTCGTCAATATTACCGTTCTCTTCGTGCTCGGAAACATTACAGCCCGTTTCGTTTATCCTGTTATGAGTGCGGTCCGATATGTGAGCATTGCCGATTTCCTCGAACATTTGGAAGCGTTTGTGATGGCGATTTGGGTGGCGGGAGCGTTTTTAAAAATTTCCGTGTTTTATTACGTATTTGTGCTTGGCACGGCACAATGGCTCCGTTTGTCCGACTATCGCCTCCTCGTATTTCCATCCGGCTTTTTATTGCTTGTATTTGCCGTATGGACTGCGCCGAATTTAATGGAATTATCCCTTTTTTTAGGCACAACTGTCCCATTTTATTTAGATTCAGTTCAAACCATCATTCCTTCCTTTCTTCTATTGATAGCAAAGTGGCGAAACAAAATGAGGGATGAGCAAAAATGAATAAATACAAAAAACGGAAAAAATGTGTCATTTACTTTTTCATTTGCGTCAACTGTCTTTTCTTAAGCGGCTGCTGGGACCGTACCGAGATTAACGATTTAGCGCTTGTCACCGGAATCGGCATCGATCAAAAAGGAAAAGACGTCATGCTGACGGTGCAGCTTATCGTTCCGAAACTGCTTGGTGCAGGGACGTCAATGAACGGAAGCAATACGGGAGGAGGCGGGGCGACGATCGTCCGCTCCGGAACGGGCAAAACGCTTGCCGATGCCATCGCCAATTTACAAGAAAAGCTACCGCGCCGCTTGTTTTGGGGGCACGTGAAAGCGATCGTATTCGGGGAAAAAGCGGCCGAAGCCGGCATCCGTCCACATATGGATTTTTTAAGCCGCAACCCGCAAATGCGCCTTCGTTCGAACGTATTAGTCGCGAGCGGAACGGCCAAAAGCGTACTTGAGCTACTGCCGCCGATCGAGCAAAGCTCGGCAGAAGTGATGCGGGAATTATCGAAATCAGAAATTTTAATGAACGCGACGCTGAAAGACGTCTTGCAAATGCTCAGCGACGACACAAGAGCAGCGGCATTGCCGATGGTAAAAATACTACCTGTGGAAAAAGGAAAAACAAAACTAGAAACTATTCCATTTATTAATGGTACTGCCATTTTCAAAAAAGATAAAATGATTGGGTCAATTGGCGATAAACTGACGCGCGGCGTACTTTGGCTCCGCAACGAAATCAAACAAGCGAATATTACCGTTTCCGTCAAAGGGGTGAAAGGGAAAATAACCGCCACGATCATTCACGCACATACGCAATTAATTCCGAAATACGAAAAAGGCAGTTGGAAAATGGTGGTAAATATCACCTCGCAAGATGACATCTTGCTCAATGCAACGAATTTCAGTTTGTATAACGAACAGCATATTCATAGGCTAGAAAAGGAATTAGCGCGAGCAACAACCGCTCGGGTGGAAGCGGCTTTGCAAAAAGTACAAAAAGAAATGAACGCCGATATTCTCGGGTTTGCGGATGCGTTTCATCGAAAATATCCAAAAGAGTGGAACCGCGTGAAAAAACGATGGGACGAGATTTTCCCCACTATTGAGGTCACGGTGAAAACAAAAATAACGATCCAGCGGCCTGGAATGAACACTACACCACAAGGCATCCCAGCAGAAGAGGTGGAAAAATGAAAATCGAGTTTCTATTAGGAAGTAGCATTGTTGTCGTTCTTATTTGCCTCTTGGAATGGCCGCGCTTCCAACGGGCACACAAAAAAGAAAAAGCGACCTTTCTCGTTTTGTTAGGGCTTGGGATGGCGTTGGCAGCCGCGCTCATTTACAAACCTGACCTTCCCGGTCCGTCGCAACTAGTTGATTACATGTTTCGACCGTTCGCACGGATGTTGAAACTATAATAAAAAGGCGTCCGCAGCATAATGGGACGCCTTTCTTGTTACTATCCTCTTTGGCTGTATGCTTTCGTATTAAAGCCCCGCTCCGACAGCCAATGATACGTAGCGCCGGAAACAACGAGCGGAACATACTTCAGCTCGTCGATCGTTCTCGCGCCGAGCGCGGTCATGATCCGTACCAAATCCGCATGCCATGCTGCGATCGACGCGATAAGCGCCTCTGTTCCTTGCTCAGTGAGCGTTTTTAAAAACGGGCGAGCGATACCAACCGCATCTGCGCCGAGAGCGATCGCCTTCGCTGCATCTATTGCTGTGCGAATGCCGCCGCTAGCGATGACGGAAACCGTTGGCGCGCTTTGCGACACTTCGACAATGGAAGCAGCGGTCGATATGCCCCATTCATTAAAATAGGCAATTACCTCTTGGCGTCGCTTGTTTTCAATGCGCGCAAAATTCGTTCCGCCAAAGCCGCCGACATCGATGAACTGGACGCCAACATCGACAAGCTTTCGCGCCGTTTCTTTGCTCATGCCAAACCCGACTTCTTTGACAATGACCGGCACACCGACTTCATGAACGATTCGTTCAATGCGCGCTAAAGCGCCCGTAAAATCGCGGTCGCCTTCTGGCATCACTAATTCTTGCACGACGTTCAAATGAAGCTGCAAGGCATTCGCTTCAATCATCTCAACCGCCCGTTTCGCCTCATCAACGGTCGTTTCGCTGCCGATGTTAGCGAAAATCATACCGTTCGGATTGACACGACGAACGATCGTAAACGATGAACGTTCTCTTGCATCTTTAAGTGCTGCCATTTGCGAGCCGACCGACATCGCAACGCCGCTCGCGTTCGCTGCTTCTGCAAGCCCTTGGTTAATTGCGAGCGTTGCCTGTCCGCCCCCGCCCGTCATCGCATTGATAAAAAGAGGCGAACTTAAGGAAAGTTCGCCGAAAGCCGTGTGCAATTGGACATCGCTTGTTCGAATGTCAGGCAAGCTTTGGTGTACAAATACGATGTCATCGAGCCCGTTTGCCCTTTCTTGCTCAACAGAAAGCGCATGCTCGATATGCTCAAGTTTTCGTCTAGCTCTATCCACCATCCATCACCGTTATTTCAGCTTCTTCAACTGTTCGCCGATCACTTCACCAAGTTGGAATCCAGTCGATTCCGCTGGTTTTGTATATTGACTGTAATCTTCTTCTTGCGCCGGTTCTTCGATGAGCTCACGCATGCTTAACGAAATGCGGCGGTCTGCTTCATTCACATCAAGCACTTTTACTTTTACTTCATCGCCTTCTTTTAATACTTCATGCGGCGTGCCGATATGCTTGTTCGAAATTTGCGAAATGTGCACAAGTCCCTCCACGCTAGGGAAAATTTCAACGAACGCCCCAAACGGCACAAGCCGCTTCACTTTCCCAGTGACAACATCCCCAGGTGCGAGCTTTTCGGAAATGCCTTCCCACGGACCAGGCAACGCTTCTTTGATGGACAACGAAATGCGGCCGCTCGTTTCATTAACCGACAGCACTTTCACCCTCACCGTTTCGCCTTCTTGGACGACTTCCGATGGGTGAGCAACGCGAGTATGTGCAAGCTGCGAAATATGTACGAGTCCGTCAAAGCCGCCAACGTCAACAAATACGCCGAAATCGGCGATGCGGCGCACCGTTCCTTCAAGCACTTGCCCTTCTTGAATCGTTTGGAACGCTTGCTTCCGCTTTTCTTCTTGCTCTTGTTCTAACACAGCACGGTGTGATAAAATGACGCGGTTTTTCTCGCGATCTAATTCGACGACTTTTACTTTTAATGATTTTCCTTTATAATCGGAAAAGTCTTCGACGAAATGCGTTTCGACAAATGAGGCCGGAATGAATCCGCGAACACCGACATCCGCAACAAGCCCGCCTTTGACGATGTCTTTCACGACGACGTCAAAGGCCTCGCCGCTAGAAAACTTTTTCTCTAACTCTTCCCAAGCACGGTCAGCGTCAACTGCTTTTTTCGATAAAATAAGCAATCCTTCTTCTTCCGTTTCGCCTTCTTCCACTTTTTTCACTTTCGCCGTAATCTCGTCACCGACAGAAACGGCATCGCTCGTCTTTTCGATATGAAGGCTTGAAAGCTCGCTAATCGGAATAATGCCACTTTGCTTGCTGCCTTCAATGTCGACAAGCACTTGCTTTTCTTCGACTTTTACGACTTTGCCGCGGACGAGATCACCTACCTTATATACGTTTACTTCTACATTCATGTCCTCTACCATCAAAAACCCTCCTTCGTCAACTACCCACATAGCTCAAAGCACGACCATACGGAAAAAACGCGACCTTTTTCCATCAGGCCTACTTTTCTATTTATTATACCATATTTTTTCAAAAAGCATGTATTACAATGCTCATTGATGTTCATCTAAAAGTGCTTGAATATGGCTCATAATATATTCCGTCACTTCTTCCGGCGACGCTTTCCGTTCGCGGAGCGAACTCATATCCATCGGTTTTCCATATACAACTTTCAATTTTTTGAGAGGACGGTACGGACCGATAATCGCGCACGGAACGACTTGCGCATCGGTTCGAAGCGCAAAAAAGCCGACGCCGGATAACCCTTTTTGCAACTTTCCGTCTTTGCTTCGCGTCCCTTCTGGAAAAATGCCTAATACGTGCCCTTGCTTTAATACGTCTATCCCTGTCCGTAATGCTTGACGGTCACTCATCCCTCGCTTCACAGGAAACGCATGCAACGGGGGCAAGAGCGTTTTTAAAACAGGCACACGAAACAGTTCTTCCTTCGCCATAAAATGAATCGGCCTTGGGGCAGTGATGCCGACAACGGGAGGGTCGAGGTTGCTAATATGGTTCGCACAGAGCAAAACGCCCCCCTCTTTTGGAAAATGCTCTGCGCCGATCACTTCGATACGGTAAAGAGGCTTTAAAACACCAGATACAACTCCCTTCGCAAACGCATAAAAATCCACGATCATCCAACCCTTTCGTTCACGATTTTCATAATCTCGTTCACCACATCGTCGATCGTTAAGGAAGTCGTGTCAATTTCTACGGCGCCCTCTGCTTTTTGGAGCGGTGCGACTTCCCGTTCAGAGTCCATTTTGTCGCGGCGAGCGATTTCTTCTTTTAATGTTTCTAAGTCCGAAGCAAACCCTCGAGCGATATTTTCGGCGTGACGGCGTCGCGCTCGCTCTTCTACCGATGCTTTTAAAAAGATTTTTACTTCGGCACGTGGAAGAACATGCGTGCCAATATCGCGCCCATCCATTACTACGCCGCCTTGTGCTCCTAATGCTTGCTGACGCGCTACCATTTCTTCGCGCACAAGCGAATGCTTCGCCACGAACGAAACGTTATTTGTCACATCTTCACTGCGAATGACGTTCGTGACGTCTTCCCCGTTGACGAATACAAGTTGTCCTTGTTCTGACGGCTTTAATTCAATATATGTATCGCGCAATAGCTTAAGTAGCGCTTGTTCATTGTGCACGTCGATTCCTTTTTGCAATGCGAGATACGTGAGCGCTCGGTACATCGCGCCTGTATCGATATAGAGATAAGAAAGTTTCTCTGCCAATTTTTTAGCGACCGTGCTTTTTCCTGCCGCTGCTGGTCCGTCAATGGCAATCGAAATTCGTTTCATAGTTCCTCCTAATTATCGGTATTTTTCAAAGAAAAAAGCAGGAAAACTCCTGCGTTTTTATTTTATCATATCCATTATGGCTGGTCGACGGTTGTTTCGATCGTTTTCGTTTTTTCTTGCTTTATGACACCTTCATATTCGTACACTTTCGCGACATATGGCGCAAACGGGGTGTATAAAATCAAACATTGGGCGAGCAATAAAAAAAGAAATTGCACGATGACGATTTTCAGTAAAATTCGTTCGATTCGCTTCATCGACCAACCGCCTTTTCTTTTTTATGTTTATCGTTCCCCTTTTTTCTTTCGTCTATTCCTGAATCCCTTCTTCTTTTTTCCTCAACTCGAGCTGTCGTTCAAAACTGTAACGAATTAATAGGACACGCTCTTTTGGCTCCATTGCCAAAAACTGCAGCGACGCTTTATACACGTGGCTTCCTTCCACTTGGAAAACGCGAATAACTTTAGACGGGATTTTCATGTAATGATAGTCGCCTGATTTCATATGTAACACTAACCACGCTTCAACGACCGTTCCCGGAAGCAGCGCAGCCGCCCGTTCCGGCAAGACGATCGCTGCTCCGCCAGCGCTAATATCCGTTGTAATGGTGGCAAACGGTAGAAGTTCGCCGTGAAGCGGATGAATCGCGATATCGACATTTGCCTCTACGCGAACGTATTGGCGCCGTTGAATTCGAACGAGCTTTCCGTCTCCTGGATAGGAAAGGACAAGCATCGGAATCGGCTCCCGCACTTTTCCTGTCACTTCCGTATCGAACAAATAAAGGCTTTCGTCCTTTCCGACAAAGCTTGCCTTAAACTGCATCCCGTTGATTAAATACACCGTTTTCCCTGTTTTTTTGTTCACCGGGTAATCGATATATATACGGTCCGAAAAAATCTCGGTCACTTTGCTTTTATATTCGTTCACTTCTTTTTCATTTCGCGATTCCAAAATGATCGTATCCCCTATTTTAAGCATCGTTTCTCCCTCACATATATCCATCTCTCCCTTTTATTTAAACAAAAAAGAAAAGCTTTTGACAAGCTTTTCCTCATTC
>NZ_JAPSMC010000049.1 GCF_026847645.1 Anoxybacillus sp. J5B_2022 | reverse complement strand
TAATAAAAACAAATGCTGCTTTTTTATTTCCATTTTTACTTCAATTTCTGATGCATCAGCATGTTTAAGCGCATTTTGCACCGATTCTTGGACGAGACGAAAGATAGCTACTTCAAATCGGGCCGGTAATCGTTTTTCTTCTCCGATATGTACAAACGAAATTCGCGTTTTTTTGTTATATTCTTCAACGGTTTGCAAATATTTGCGAAGGGTAGGAATTAAGCCTAAATCATCAAGCGCCATTGGTCTTAAATCATATATAATTCGGCGCACTTCGTAAAGAGCAGAACGAACCATTTTTTTAAAATCGCGAACTTCGTCAATTGCTTCTTCCGCACTCCTTTCGCGAATGATGCGCTCCATTAAATCCGACCGCATCATCACGTGGGCAAGAAGCTGCGCTGGCCCGTCATGAATTTCGCGCGACAGGCGCTTTCGTTCTTCTTCTTGCGCCTCGATAATTTTGAGGCCAAATTCTTGCTTTTGCCGCGCCCCTTCAATAAATTCGCCGACTTGGCGGAAATCGCTGTTCAAGTAATGGAGCACGACCGTAATTTGGCCAATTAAATGGTCGGCACGCTGAATTGTTTCTTTCAAGCCAGCCAATCGCCGCTCCAATTCATCACGACGCAGCCGCAATTGTTTTTCTTGCTCGCGAATCATCGTCGCTTTCATCTGCAATTCGTGCGCTTTTTCATACGTTTCGCGAATTTCCGTTTCCGAATAGCGGGAAAAATGACGATTCACTTCCGATAATCGTTGACGCGCGAGCCGCGCATGCACTTCTAGCTGATCCGCTTCCCGAATCACTTTATTGACGAGCTGTTTCGTTTCCATCAATTCATTGAGCAAACGATCATGTTCTTGACGCGACTGCTCGCCGATACGGAAAATTTCGTCTTTGCTATGATGAACGGTGTCGATCATTTTTTCGACAATTTTATCCAACGTTTTCTCATCCAACTTTTTGTGTGAAGACATAAAGATCCTCCGATATTGCCAAAGATAACAAAACGATAAATTTTTCCGGTGAAAAGTTTTATTGAAGGAAAAAAGTTGTCGATTTATAATAGAAAAAGCGGCGATTATTTTTTTCGTCACCCATCGTCAAACAGTCGCTACGGTTATCATTATAACACGTTTTCGTAAACGCGGATTAGTAAAATTGGCCGTTTTCGATTTTCAAACAAAGGCCATCACGCCATACCATGATAGGCATTTCCAATAGAGAGGTGTATTCGTTTTGCTACAAACATATTATACCGTAAAAGGGTACGGAGAAGCAGAAATCGTGATTGAAAAATCGCGGTTCATTTGCTATGTCAACCGGGCGACGACAGAGGAAGAAGCAATGCAATTCATCCAAACGATTAAAAAAAAGCATTGGGATGCGACGCATAACTGCTCGGCCTACCTCATTGGCGAGCATGACCAAATTCAAAAAGCGAACGACGACGGCGAGCCGAGCGGCACGGCTGGCGTTCCGATGCTTGACGTATTAAAGAAAAAAGGGCTGAAAGATACGGTCGTTGTCGTCACACGTTACTTTGGCGGCATTAAACTTGGAGCCGGCGGCCTTGTCCGCGCTTACGGCAAAGCGGTATCGGAAGGGTTGAAAGCCACGGGAATTGTCGAACGCCGCCTCATGCGCATCATGCGCCTCACGATCGACTACACATGGCTCGGCAAAGTCGAAAACGAACTGCGCGCATCAATTTATCCGATCAAAGCCATCCATTATCTCGACCGTGTCGAAATCGAAGTATTTGTCGAAGAAAACGCTAAACAGCCGTTCATCGACTGGATCATCGACCTAACGAGCGGGAGGGTGGAGATCGCAGAAGGAACTACAGAGTACTTGGATAAAGAAGTAGAAATTTAGCGAAAAATATATTTACTCGACCTCCCTTTTTTTTATAAAATGATATGATGGTACATGGGTACATGAATGATTTATTTTCAACCGAAAAGAGGGTTTCTATGATTGATTCAAGAACAAGCAGAAAAACTGTCAAGAAGAAAAAGAAAAAAAGCAAAAAAATGCGCTTTTTTATCTTTATCGTTCTTTTTTTGTTAATTAGCACAGGGAGTGTTTTTGCGTATCAAATCTATTCAGAAACGAAACGAGCGAGCGAAAAAATATATGCCGCGTTGGATCTTTCTAAATTGAAAAAAAAGCCGCATGAAAATATTGAAATTAAAAAAGACCCAATGACGATTTTGCTTGTCGGTGTCGAAAATCAATATCGTGATGAAAGAGGCCGATCGGACGTTATTATGCTTTTAACCATTAACCCGGTAACGAAAAAAGTATATGTGCTAAGCATTCCGCGCGACACGCGCGTCTACATCCCAGCAGAAGGGCGCAAAGATAAAATTACTCACTCGTACAGCTACGGCGGAATTGAAGCAACAATTGCTGCAGTCAATGAGCTAATTGATGTACCGATCGACTATTATATTACCACAAATTTCGAAGGGTTTGAACAAATCGTTGACTCACTTGGCGGAGTCAAAGTCGATGTGCCATTTACGTTTAAAGCACAACTTACAGGATCTTTAAAATGGTACACGTTCCATAAAGGTGAGATGGAGCTCAACGGAAACCAGGCACTCGCATACGTACGGATGAGAAAATCAGATCCTAAAGGGGATTTAGGCAGAAACGAACGGCAGAAACAAGTCATTAAAGCCATTATCGAAAAAAGTACGTCGATTACGTCTTTGCCAAAGCTCGATGACGTTATTGCGAACCTAGGGGACAATGTCCGGACAAACATTCCACCTTCTGACTTATTGTCCTTTATTTACTTGTATAAAAAAATGAAAGATGTTCCAGTTGAAAATCTGCATTTAAAAGGATATGACGATTTCATCGACCATGTCTACTACTACATTCCAGATGATCAATCGGTCGCAGAAATTAACGAAACATTAAAACAGGCGTTACAAAAAAACTCAAATACTTCGTATACACAAAATAGTATTGAACCAGATTCCAAATCTTCCAACTAAATAGTTTTTTAGTGAAAAGGGTCCTCGGTCATAGGACCCTTTTAGCACTTTATTCCGATTGGAAAATTCGACAAAAATCGGTTACTATAAATATAGAACAATGATAGAGTGCGGAGGGATAGCGTGAAAAAATGGATTGCTTCTACGATCATTGCAACTAGTTTAATAGGGTCAACGTTTGCTTCGGTGGAAGCTGCGGCAGCTAGAACATATCCTTTATCGGTGAATGTTTCTGTCGCGAATGTTCGGCAAAATCCGACAATGAGCGCAAAAGTAGTCACCAAACTGAAAAAAGGGACGACATTAAAGGCGGTCGCAGTTTCTACTGATGGGAAAGGTGCCAAATGGTATAAAGTCATGCTCGCCAACAATCGCACAGGGTGGATGCACGAAACAGTTGTCAAAACGGTTGCTTCCAATGCCAAAACAACCACCACAACAAAACCGCAAACAAGTAAAGGACAAACCATCAGTTATCAATTATCAGTTAGTGTTTCCATTGCGAATGTCCGGCAAAGCCCATCAACGAGCGCCAAAGTGTTAGCCCAACTGAAAAAAGGGGCATCTGTAAAAGCAACGGCGGTTTCTACTGATGCGAAAGGCGGGAAATGGTATAAAGTCGTGCTCGCTAACAATCGCACAGGGTGGATGCATGAAACGGTTGTCAAAATAGGGAGTGCTAATACGACTGCGCCGTCAGAAACAGAGTCTTCTACTACGAAAAAAATGGTCATCACGAACCAGGCTGTTCTTTATAATGCGCCATCTTTCAAAGCAACAGTCGTAGAAAAAATGAAAAAAAATAGCCAAGTTTCTGTAGCCGAAACGAGTAACGATGCGTTATTCAACTGGGTCAAAGTTACTTCCCCATCGGGAGCTACAGGATGGCTTCCAGAGTTTGAATTAAATACGGTTGCTCCGAAGTACGTCTATGCCGCCACCTCTTTTGTGGAACTTAGACGCGGTGCATCGGAAACATATGCAGCGATAACTACTCTCAACGTAAACGACCGGCTTTTATATTTATACAGTTATAACGGATGGGTATGTGTCGAAACGCCTTCTGGAATACGTGGTTGGGTACAAGAAGAAAATGTTTCTCCCATTGCTGTTAATAGTCTCATTGCACCGACTATCAAGAACAATGGGAATGATCGTTACTTAGAATGGAAAAAAACGAACAATTTTAACGTATCGTACACCATGTTATCCAACAACCGACTAAAAATTACAGGAGCATTTTCTTATACCGATATTCCAACGTTTCCTATTGACGGTATACAGTCCATCGAGCAAGCGGATTCTTCGGTTATCGTAACATTTTTACCTGGATATACGTTCACGATCCGGAATTACAGCGACCGTCTTTCTATGAAAATCGTTGAAACAGGTTTAAAAGGAAAAAAGATTATTGTTGATGCGGGACATGGCGGTCACGACACAGGTGCAATTGGTCCGACCGGATTAAAAGAGAAAGATATTAATTTAGATACGGCGTTGATTTTAAAAGACGAATTAGAAAAAGCTGGTGCCGTTGTCACTTTAACACGAAGCACCGACATCTTTCTCGAACTATCTGAGCGGACAGCAATCGCCAACAATTCTGATTACGATGCGTTTATTAGCATCCATACCGATTCTTATTCTAAAACATCGACAGGAACAACGACGTATTACAACATTTCAACAAACTTTAACGGTCCAAAAAGTAAATCACTAGCCCAATATGTGCAACAATCTCTTGTGGCACAGCTCGGAACGCCAAACCGCGGCTATAAAGAACAAGAGTTTTACGTCAATCGAAAAAATGAGCTGCCTAGCATTCTTGTAGAATTGGCATTTGTTTCAAACCCAAACGAAGAAGCGTTATTAAAAACAAAAGCGTTCCGCCAAAAAGCAGCCGTCGGCATTCGCCAAGGGCTCGAACAATATTTTAATAACTTTTAAAGCATCGCTCTGATAAGCGATGCTTTCACTACTAACATGATGGAGGGTTTACGATGAACACAAAAAAGTGGACGATTTCCATAGGACTCACGATCGGGATCGTAGCAGGTTCGATCTTTTTCACCCCAGCGATCATGAAAGCGTCGGAAGATGTCATTCTGGCCAGTGTCGATTGGGTGACAGCACAACTGAATCCAATCAAAACGCAAATTTCGACTTTACAAGCGAAAATTGATGCCCAACAAAAAGAAATCGACAGCTTAAAACAACAATTAGCGAAACAAGCAGCATTGCCATCCACTGTTTATGCAACAAAAAGCAAAACAGCAATCCGCAGCGGCGCAAGCACTTCCTACAAAATTGTTGCCTATAAAAATGCAGGGGAATCATTAAAAGTGATTAGCGCCCTCTCTTCTTCACAAGGAGTATGGTATTACGTTCAAGCCTCTTCGACTGTAAAAGGATGGGTTTCTTACAGCGATGTTTCGACGACGCGTGGCACTGCTAGCAGCAACCAAAAAACGGTCGTCACCATCACGAAAACGAATATTCGTAAAGGAGCAAGCACGTCTTATCCGATCATTGAAACTGTTGAGCGCGGAGCTGTGCTTCTATTTATTCAATCTTTTACAAACAAGCAAGGCGAAATATGGTACAACGTTCAGACAAACAGCGGGAAAAGAGGCTGGATGGCCGGATATTTAGGCGAGGTGAAATAACCGATGAAACAACTTCTTTCACTTCTTTTTGCCGGCATCATTTTCTTCGCGCTTCCCGTTTCGCCGAAAGCAATGGAAGTCGTGACGTACGCCAATCCTGTCAATGTTCTTGTCTATCAAGGAAACTCTGTTTCTATTTTCATCAATGGAAACTATCAACTTTTTAATAAACAAAGCGGAGCAATTACACCGTTAAGCAACAACGCAACATTGACGATTCAATATACGCCGACAGGCATTGTTGTTTCCGATGGAACGACATCTAATTCTTCGACGCTCGGCTTTACGATTCAGGAAACAAAAGGGGTCTACGCCCTTTCTTTATTAAAAGTAAACAACACGTTTTATCGTGGCAGCGTCGACATTACGAGTCAAAATAATAAACTTCAAGTGATCAATATACTAGACATCGAAGATTATTTAAAAGGGGTCGTGCCAAACGAAATGCCGTCTTCTTGGCCAAAAGAAGCGCTAAAAGCTCAAGCCATTGCCGCTAGAAGTTATGCGGAAAAAACAAAAGGCATATTAACAACCAGCCCGAACACGCAAGTATATGGAGGGTATAGTAGCGAAAAAGCTACCACCAATCAAGCGGTTGAAGAAACGAAAGGACTATACGTCAAATATAACGGTCAAGTGATTCAAGCGTTTTTCCATTCGACAAGCGGCGGCAAAACAGCGAACGTTGGCGATGTGTGGAACTCTAATCAAAGCTTGTTCCCTTATCTTTCAAGCGTCAGCGACCCGTACGAATCATCGCCGTATAGCAACTGGTCATTTATGTTTACACCAACCACCATTTTGCAGTCGTTTGGTTTTACCGATCCTGCAACCGTTTTATATGATATGTCGATTATGAAAAAAGGAGTAAACGGGGAAGTAGGAGCCGTCACTGTTATTACTTCTGCCGGAGAAAAAACGATTAGTGGAAACGAAAATACGATTCGCAGTCTGTTTCCGATTAACGACCCTCGCTACTACAATAAATTGCTGTCGAACTGGTTTACGATTACTGTTAATAAAGACGGCGGCCTATACGCGCAAACAGTAGCGGGCAAAACGTCTCTTTATCAACTGGAAGGACAGCAAGTACAAACGACAGCTGGCACTCAAACCATTGCTGATGCTGGAAACGTCAAAGTACAAACTGCTAATGGCGTAATGACCATTCCTTCCACTATCGGAACCGTCACTTCGGTAACGGTTAACGGAAAAGGATGGGGACACCGTATCGGAATGAGTCAATACGGGGCGAAAGCGTTCGCTGAACGAGGATGGAAAGCAGAACAAATTTTGCAATACTACTTTAAAGGAGCCGTCGTTTCCAAATAATAGAGCCTAGGGATTTACCCTAGACTCTATTATTTGGAAAGATGCTGTAACAAATCATCGACAATGCGGCTCCATGAATATTCCTCGATCGCTAGTTTGCGCCCGTTTTCTGACATCGTTTCATACTCTTCAGGCGAAATGGCTAGCAGCTTGCGAATTTCCGCCGCGATCCCTTCCGGATTTTCCGGCGGTGCAATTCGGCCACAGTTATGCGTCAATAAAATTTGCGCACTTTCGCCTTCCCCGCAATAAAGAACTGGTGTTCCGGTCGCAATCGCTGGGAAAATTTTTGACGGGCGGGCTCCTTTAAATAAGTCGATGTTGCGTAGCGAAACGATGCTGTAATCGGAAATTGAAAAAATTTCCGGCATTTTCGCAACTGGCACCGAACCGTAAAACGTCACGTTATCGAGCTGGAGTTCTTCCTTCATTTGCATTAACTTCTCACGTTCTTGCCCGTCTCCGACAAACAAAAAGTGGACGTTCGGATGCTCGTCTTTTAATAAAGCGGCGGCCTGCAACACGGCATCCAATCCTTGCGCATATCCCATCGTCCCAGCATACGTAAAGACGATTTTTCCTTCCAATCCAATTTCTTTGATAAGCGCTTCGCTTTTTGGAAGCGGTCGAAACACGTCTGTATTGACGCCATTTGGCAATAAAAACACATCTTTTGCCGGTTTACCATGTTTGATCATATACTCGCGAATGCCTTCTGTCGCAGTCGCAATCTTCCATGACTTTTTATATAAAAAGTGCTCGAGCCATGTTGCCATTCGAATGAACGTTTTATTTTTTAAGATCCCTAATTCCACCGCCGATTCCGGCCAAATGTCCGCGACGTTAAAAACAAATTTAGCCCGTTTTAGCTTCGCACCGATATACCCCGTAATTCCTAAAAATAGCGGCGGCGAATTGCAAATGATCACATCGGTCGGTTTCGCTTTCCAAAGCGAATAAAATGAGCTGAACGTAAACGAAAAATACGAAGCTAACCTTTTCCAAAAACTACCTTTTGGAGACGGATAAATCCACGTCCGATGGACAGGAATGCCGTCCCATTGTTCAAATAGATAAAACATCCCGCGATACTCTGCTGGAATGACACCTTTCGGATGATGTGGGAACGCGGTTAACACTTCCACTTGATGGCCGCGTTTCAACAGCTCTTTACTAACCTCATACACACGAATTTGCGGTGCGCCCGTTTCTGGCGGAAAATGTTGGCACAAATAAATAATTCTCATCATGGCTGCAATTTTTCCCGCAAATATTGTTCAAGTTTGTCTTTTAAATCTGGGCGCTTTAACGCAAAATCAATGGAAGCTTGCAAAAACCCAAATTTATCTCCCACATCATAACGAGTTCCTTTAATGACATACGAATAAATCGATTCTTTCGCCAACAACCGGTCGATCGCGTCAGTCAATTGGATCTCTCCTTTTTCATCCGGCTGCACTTCTTCGAGCATCTCAAAAATCGCGGGAGTTAAAATGTATCTTCCGATGATCGCCTGCGTTGATGGCGCTTTTTCTACCGGCGGTTTTTCCACTAACCCTTTCACGGAAAACAACTCGCCATCTTGTTGGTCGTAGTCAACAATTCCGTATTTATGAACTTCCGAGCGCGGAACGTCTTTCACCCCAAGAACACTCGACTGTACGCGATTGTACTGGTCAATCATTTGTTTTAACGCTGGAACATCGCTGTCGATAATATCATCACCTAATAACACGGCAAACGGTTCGTTACCAATAAACTTTTTCGCGCACAACACCGCATGTCCAAGCCCAAGCGGCTCTTTTTGACGAACGTAATGAATATCCACCAAATTCGAGATCGACTCGACAATTTGTAACATGTCGTGCTTGCCTGTCCGCTCCAGCAACATTTCGAGTTCCACTGATTTATCAAAATGGTCTTCGATCGCCCGTTTGTTGCGTCCTGTTACGATAATAATATCTTCGATGCCCGAGTGAACCGCTTCTTCGATAATATATTGAATCGTCGGTTTATCGACAATCGGCAACATTTCTTTCGGCTGCGCTTTTGTCGCCGGTAAAAAACGTGTCCCTAATCCCGCCGCGGGAATGACCGCTTTTTTGATCATCTCTCACACCCCGTTCAACGTTTGTTCATATAATTTCAACATACTGTTGGCATTATCGATCCAATGATAATGTTCTTTCACATGTTGTATGCCGTTCTCCCCCATTTGGTGACGCAAATCGGCATCGCTTAGAAGCCGTTTGAACGCATCGGCTAATGCATCCGGATTTTCTTTTGGCACGATCAGTCCGGTGACATCTTTTTTCACGACTTCCGGAAGCCCCCCGACATTCGAAACAACGACTGGCACACCGCACGCCATCGCTTCGACGGCTGCCACCCCGAAGCTTTCGCTATCTTCCGTCGATGGCACTGCAAAAATATCCATTTTGTTAATATATTTCGGCACATCTGTGTTCGGCACACGCCCTGTAAACGTTGTCACATGGCGAATACCGAGCGTTTCCGCTAGTTGCTCATACTGTTGGCGCTGTGGACCATCCCCGACAATCAACAAATTCGTATTCGGATATTGTTGGTGAATGATCGCAAACGCCTTAATTAAATCAGCGATGCCGTATTTATCCGAAAGAGCCTTTACCGTTCCAAGCGTAACCGTATCTTTCACCTGTTTTTCGAACGGCCGGAAAATGGTCAAATCGACGCCAAACGGCGTCACTTCCACCGATTTGTCCGTATATTTTTTCGTTTCTACCGCCATTACATGGCTCGTTGAGCAAATCACATCCGCTTTTTTCAACGTAAATTCGACAATGGTCCGGTTTACGCTATTTTGTTGTGGAAATTGGTAAATATCTCGCCCCCATACGGAAACGTAAAATGGATGATAATTCGCAAGCGCACCGACAAACCCATAACTCGACACGTAATGGGCGTGTAAAATGTCGGGTTGGAACGAAGCAAGCCGTCTTTTTAAGGCGAATACGCTCGAAATATAGGATAATTTCCCGGGAAACCACTTCGGCAACACCCATGTTTCGACTTCTTTCGCATGTTCCGGTGAATAATGATCTTTAAACGTGATGACTTTGACGTCAATGCCTTGCTGCTGATAAAACAAGGCCCATTTATGAGTATGGATTGATTTGCTTGGGGCTAACAATGCTACTTTCATTTTTCATCCCTCGTTAACGTTCGCTTCACTTTTTCGACTCTTGCTACCCAAGAATGTTTGTTCATAAATGTCTCCACAATGCGTTGGCGGTAATGCTCTTTTCGGTCGATCATCGTTCGAATCGCTTCTGCCATCGCTTGCGGACGATCTTCACAAATCACCCCATATTCGTCCTCTTCAATGAACCGCTTTTGAGCCAAACAATTCGTTGCAACAACCGGCAATTCATTCGATAAATACTCCACAAGCTTCACCGGCACCGAAAAATCGTTGTATTCGCTACGCAAACGCGGAATAAAGGCAAAATCCATTTGTCCGTATAAACGATCCAACTCCGCTCCGCTAATATGTTGGACATCGACACCTAAACGGTAGATGCGTTCTTTTTGTTCGTCCGAAAGCGCTTCGTATTCATTTTTCCGGCATACAATCGTTAAATGGAGAAGCGATTCCGTTTGATTAACGATTTCTATCGCATCAAGAAGCAAAAACAACCCGTAATCCTCATTGTTAATACCGCCGACATACACGCCTGCCGCAACCGCTTCGTTCCGTTTTTCCCTATGGACCGTTCGTTGTTTTCCTCCAGGCGGAAGATCGGTCATCGGACGGTCAATGGCTACATATTTCCCCATTTCTACGCTCGGTAAAAAGATGACGTCACAATACGTTTCATAAAACTGCTCTTCCCAGCGATAAATCGTCTGCATCAATTTCTTTTTCCAACCTTTTAACGGGTAAAGCTCATCAAATTTCCAATATACATCCCGATAAAACACACCGATAGGCACATTTCGTTTTTTTAAGTAACGCAATACCGCCCAATCGATGAACGGCTTTTGCGGCTTATGTCCCGGGTCGGTCAACCATAACGGAATCGTTTGATTTTCCATGTAACAAAACCAAACGTCCTCGAGTTTCCCGCTACCGACGAGTTGCCGGAATTGTTTTTCTCGCTCCGCTGACGTTCCAGAAATGAATAGTATTTCAATTCCATTTTTGCTTCCCCATTCACAAAACGCCTTATACATTTCATGCGGTCGCAACTTTGAGCCGCTGTTCGCTTGTTCCGCCAGCGCAAACGGATAATAGACGAGAACTTTTTTCATCGCAACCCCTCATCGAACATGAAATTTTTTCAACAAACCACTCTTTTCGAGCCACAGCCAAACATCTGCTTTTACGCGCAAAAATAATACCAACCCGCCAAACAGCACGACAAGTAAAATCCAAATCGGATTGAATAAAAAGTCAGTAAAACCTCCGACGATCGTCCGCGGAATGTTTACCGAAAAATAAATAAACAAACTAACAAAAATCGGATTTTTCGGTAAGCGGAGAAAGCAAATATACAACAGTTGAACCATCACTCCGACATAGAGCGTCCCGATGATGATTCCGAAATAGCCAAAATTTGCGTACGCTTCAGCGACAAAAAGTGTATTGAGCACACCACCTGTTCCGTCTTCAATCCGCTCCGGAAAAACGTGCGCCATCACCATTCTTGCAGAACGAACATTATCTACATCGAATAATCCTGTAAGGATAGAAGGTAAACTTCTTCCGTGCAAAAACGGAAGCGCTTCGCCAAATAAATTTAAATGCAAAAACGTCGGCGCGATTTGCGCGAAAATCATCCGTCCGATCGGCCCTTTGTTATAAGACAAAAACGATTCGACGTCACGAACCCCTTGAATCACGATATACATTCCGACTAAGGCGATGCTGCCTGCGACTCCATACAACAACAATTTAGCAGAAGACAATTTCGTTTTTCCAATATAAATACGCACAAGTAAAAACATGATCAAATAAAAGAAAATCGGCGATTTTGCCAAGTCGTACACATTAACAAAAACAGCTCCGGCAAACAAGATAAGGAATAATAGTTTCCAACGCGCTTCATTGGTAAGCACCGCAAAGCTATATGCCATTAATGATAACAAAGGGGTTAAGGAAAGCGCAAAAATATTGCGAAATAATACGTTTCCTTTAAAATGCATGGACGCGTCAATCCGCAGTTCTGCTAAACTCGTATCTCCGGGCCCTGTCAATAATGCAAAAATAGGTACTTGTGGCGTTTTCCAAATCGTGTACAAAATCGCTAAGACGCTCACTCCAGATAATGCGAGGAACCAATAAAAAAACTCATTTTTATTCGTGGTCACATTTTGAATCGTGCTATTTAAATACTGGTGAAATTCACGTTTCGCCTCGAAGCCACATAGCCGTGAAACGAAAAGCATCGCCAGCGGCAACCCGATCATCACGAAACAAACGACAGCAAATCCGATCACCCGATATTCTTCCGGTCGAAACAATTTTTTTGTCATATAGTAATCGTCCACTCCCAACACAATAAAAAGGGAGCCGATAAAACTAGACAAAAGCAACGAATAATAATACACGATCGACACAAGATTTGGCTTGGCGACCGATAAACTGCCAGATACTGAACGAAATAATGCCGTCGACACAAATAATACGATCACCCAAATTACGACGTATAGCATACCGATGCACCCTTACACCCGTTCAATCGCCTCAACAATTTTTTCTGCGGCCTTCCCATCGCCAAATACATCTGAATATACTGGACGAACATCTTTTTTGACCGCGGCGACGATTTTTTCTACATCGGTGCCGACAAGAATGTTCGCTTCCGTTTCCAACGTTTCAACCCATTCTGTTTGTTCACGCACCGTTACGCAAGGGACTTGCATAAAATACGCTTCTTTTTGAACACCACCAGAATCGGTAATAATCTTTTTCGCGTGGCTTTCCAACGTCAACATGTCCAAATAACCGACAGGCTCAATCACTTTTAAATTTGGAATGGTTTCCACGCTCAGACCGTATGACGCTAACTTATGCTTCGTGCGCGGATGCATCGGCCATACTTTCACTTCCTCGATTTGTGCAAATGCTTCCAAAATATTTTTCATATTTTGCAGATCATCGGTATTTTCGGCGCGATGAATCGTAATTAAATGGTATTGCTTCGCTTCCAAATCGAGGTCGGAAAGAATCGTCGATTTTTGCTGTGCCAACTCTTTATTGTATAGCACGGCATCGTACATTACATCGCCAATATTTAGCACATTGCGAGTAATGTTTTCGTTTTTTAAATTTTCTACCGCCGTATCCGTCGGGCAAAATAAAAATTCCGACACATGGTCCGTCATAATTCGGTTAATTTCTTCTGGCATTTTTTTATTAAAGCTACGCAAGCCCGCTTCCACGTGAATGACTGAGATGTGTAGCTTGGCCGCTACAAGCGCCCCAGCAAGCGTCGAGTTCGTGTCGCCATATACAAGCACATAATCTGGTTGTTCTTTTAGGACGATTTCTTCCAATTTGATCATCATTTCTCCTGTCTGTTTGCCATGGGTACTAGAACCAACGCCGAGATGATAGTCTGGTTTCGGAATGTTCAATTCTTCAAAGAAAATATCCGACATATTCGCATCATAGTGCTGTCCGGTATGAACGATAATTTCCGTATGCTTTTGGCGCAATACGCGCGATACAGGAGCTGCTTTAATAAACTGCGGACGCGCCCCTAAAATGGTAACGATTTTCATAGCCCATCCTCCTTGTTCTTAGCATTTCCATTTTGTTCAAAAATTCTCCATCGCCGGTCGGCGCCGAAAATCGCGGTCGACGCGACTTGCTAGCATCATCACACAAAAATAGACCCAACTTAACAAAATAAACGCCGCGTTCATGTTGTTTTCTTGCACATATACGATGGCCGCCGTGCTAATAACCATGTTGACAAATAAAAAAGCCATTTTTGCAAATGACACCGGCACATAATATACTTGCTGGCTTTTTCGGAAAATGAACGAAACGGCAAATACATACGTCACTAAATTGGCCACAACCGCTCCCCAGCCAGTGAAAAACGGTACGAGCGCGAAGTTTAATCCGATATTTAACAGTGCGGCAACGGCAAAAATACGAGTAATATACCCCGTTTCTTTTTTAAAGAAGAGGCCAACGGAAATAATTAAATAATAGAAATTTAAAAAAGTCACGCACGATAAAAAGGCAACGTACTGATAAGCTTCGTAATAGCCAGGGGCAAAAAACGTTTTCATGATCCACGGACTCACCGTCGCGACCGCCATCACGCCAAAAAGCCCTAAAAGCAATAAAGCCATATAAATTTTTGCAAAAATATACGGACTATCTTTTTTATCTTTCACAGACATCGAATACGGACGCCATGCCATCTGCACTCCGCTTGTGACAAGCGTAATCATCATCGCTAACCGAAGAGCGACCCCAAACACACCCACTTCTTCGAGCGAAGAAAAACCTTGAATAAAAAATGTGCTGGAGTTGGAAATGACCCAAAAAGCAATCGATGTCGGCGCGAGTGGAGCCGCATACGCGAGCAATTCTTTTAACACCAGCCAGTCGATGCGAAATTCCAAATAATTCCATGTCATACGCAACATCAGCACAAATACGACAACGCTGCTTATTAATCTTCCGATAAATAGCGCACCTGGAGTCGGAGTCCAAAATTTCAACGCCATATACGAAAGAATCGCGACAAGCAACATTTTCAACACAGTAAACAAGACGACTTTTTTCGTTTGAAACTCGAAGCGCATCACCGTCGTTGCCACGACAAAAATTGTATCTAACAGCAATGTCAATAAATTGACATATAGCAAATCGACATAATGCGGATTTTCTAATATTTTCTCAGAAAACCACGGGCCGGCTATGACGACGAGCAAAAACAAGACCCCGACGACAAACAGCCGGAAATACATCACATTTTGTACATATAAAAGCCGCTTGTTTTCGTCTTTCGTATCATAATAGTAAAACGATAAAGCGGAATCCGTCCCGAAAATCACTAAAAACGTTAACATCGATGTCAACCGGTCTAAAATATCAACTACCCCGTATTGCGTCTTCGATAAAAAACTTGTGTACACCGGCAGCATCACAAACGCGATCAACTTTGTGCCAACATTCATGAATGCGTAAAGGAGCGAATCCGCTCCTAAACGCTTAATTTGCGACAACAATTATAACAACTCCCGCTCATCAACCATTTTACTAAATTTCGCTGGAAGTCCTTTAACAACCGTTTTCGGTTCCGTATCTTTTGTCACAAGCGCGCCTGCGGCAACAAACGTTTCTTCGGCAATCGTAATTCCTGGCAAAATGATCGACGCCCCACCGACGCGTGCGCCGCGTTTAATCGTCGCGCCTTTAATTTTCGAAAATCTTTCTTCTGTTCGTCCCATGTAATTGTCGTTTGTCGTCGTCACGCAAGGAGCAATAAATACATGGTCTTCAAGCGTCGAATACGCTGTAATGTACGAGTTCGATTGAATTTTTGTGCGATCGCCAATTTCCACGTGATTTTCGATGCACACTCCGCGTCCGACAATGACGTACTCGCCAATTTTGACGTTTTCGCGTACGCTTGCAAGATCCGCCACGAGCGTGTTCGCCCCAATCACCGCCCCGCGGTAAATGACGGCATTCGCCCCGATCGTGCAAGTTTCGCCAATCTCAAGCGCTGGAATGTCACTCGCAAGCTTTACCGTGCTCGTTTTTGCCGGTTTTGGCGGCTTGCCAAGCACCGCGCCATCGGCGACTGTTGTCCCGTCGCCGATGACCGTGCCTTCATGAATCGTTACACGGTTGCCGATCTTTACATGTTTTCCAATCTTTACGCCTTTTTCAATGACCGTAAAATAACCGACTTCTACTGTTTCATCCAGCACAACAGAAGGATCAATAAAATTCATTTTGTCTTCTCCTCTTCATCAGCGTTATAGTTTAACGTATTTATTCGGCTTTTCCACGTCTTTTAACGCATTGCGCGTATCGAAAATCACTGGGCTGTTTTGCGCAATCATTTCATAATCAAAGTTCGAATGATCCGTTGTAATGAGTACGATGTCAGACTGCTGCAACAGTTCAGGTGTGAGCGCTACCGTTTCAATGACGCGGTTGCATGCACGGAACGATGGAACATAAGGATCGACTACTGTAAATTCCGCCCCATGTTGCTCTAGTAGCTCCACAATTTTTAACACTGGGGATTCGCGCACATCGTCGATATCTTTTTTATAAGCGACCCCTAACACCGTCACTTTGGAACCACGAAGCGCCTTACCTTCCTCGTTTAAAATATGCATCGTGCGATTGACGACGTACTCAGGCATCGCGTTATTAATCTCGCCCGCCAATTCAATCAAGCGTGTATGATAGTTGTATTCACGCGCTTTCCACGTTAAATAAAACGGGTCAATCGGAATGCAGTGTCCGCCTAAACCAGGTCCTGGATAAAACGCCATAAAGCCGTACGGCTTCGTTTTCGCCGCTTCAATCACTTCCCAAACATCAATGCCCATCCGTTCACAAAGAATTGCCATTTCGTTCGCAAGCGCGATGTTAATGTGGCGGAACGTGTTCTCAAAAATTTTCTCCATTTCTGCTACCGCTGGGCTTGATACTTCATGAACATCGCCTTCTAACACAGAACGATAAAGCGCCGCCGCCACTTTCGTACATTTTTCCGTCACGCCGCCCACCACTTTTGGTGTGTTTTTCGTTTTAAATACTTTATTCCCTGGATCGACGCGCTCCGGGGAATAAGCGACAAATACGGTTTCCCCGACGATAAGTCCTTTTTTCTCCAACGCCGGTTTGACGATTTCTTCCGTCGTACCAGGATATGTCGTCGATTCAAGCACGACTAGCATGCCTTCATGGGCATATTTGGCAATCTCATTTGCCGAGTTTTCGACATAAGACGTATCGGGCTGATGGTGCTCATCAAGCGGCGTTGGCACGGCAATCGCTACCGCGTCCACTTCGGAAATGCGCGCATAATCCGTTGTTGCCTGCAAATAACCTGTTTTCACCATTTCGTGCAAATCTTCATCGACAACATCCCCGATATAGTTAATGCCACTATTGACTTGATCCACACGGCTTTGCTGAATATCAAAACCGATCACTTTAAAGCCCGCTTTCGCTTTTTCCACCGCAAGAGGCAAGCCAACATATCCTAATCCGACTACGCCAATGATCGCTTCTTTCTTTTCAATTTTGTTTAATAGCTGTTCGTAATAATTCATCGTGACCGTTCCTTTCTTATGATAATGTTACTCTTTTTCCTGTTTCGGCTGATTCTAAAATCGCTAAAATAAGCTTCACTGGCGCTAGGCCGTCTTCTCCCGTCACAATTGGCTCACGATTTTCTTGAATCGCTTCAATCATATCTTCTACAATGCATTGATGACCCGGCTTTCCGAACGGATCGCGGCTAATTTCTGCTATGATCTGTTCTTTCTCTTCTTCGGAAACTCCTTCAATATCCCATGTTTCAATGAAATTCGCTGTCCGGCCGCTAATTTTGACAGACGCTTTTTCACCAAAAACAGCAATTGATTCTTCCAAGTTTTTCGGATAAATCGTGGTGGCGGCTTCAATGACGCCGAGCGCCCCGTTTTTAAACTGCACAACAGCAGCCGCCACATCTTCCGTTTCAATGTTGCGCAATCTTGTCGCCACCATCGCTTGCACGGATTCGACAGGCCCCATCAGCCAGAGCATTAAATCAAGGTCATGAATCGCTTGGTTCATCAGCACGCCGCCGTCAAATTCTTTCGTTCCGCGCCATGCCGCTTGATCATAATACGCTTGGTTGCGGTTCCATCTAACCGTCGCATTGGCGTGGCTCAGCTTTCCGAATGCGCCTTCGTCCATTTTTTGTTTTAATTTTTGAATCGCTGGACGGAACCGGTTTGGATGAACGACCGCTAGTTTCACACCATTTTCTTTCGCGACGCGAATCATTTCCTCCGCGTCCTCTACTTTTAACGCCATCGGTTTTTCAACAATAATATGACGCTTATGTTCCGCTACCATTTTCGTTAGTTTTGCATGCAGACCAGAAGGTACGCATATATTGACAACCGCAATGTCTTCGTTTTCTTTTAACATCGTATCTAAATCGGTATATGTTTTCACTTCCGCCGGAAGTCCCGTTAAACGGTCGGGATTCGTATCGCATACAGCGGCAAGCACCGCGCCTTCTGCATTTTCAATCGCTTCGATATGTTTTTTCGCGATGTGCCCCATACCGACGATCGCAAATTTAACCATGATAGTACCTCCTCGCATCGAACACATACTTCAGCAAAATGAGAAACATAAAAGTGAGAAATACGCCGAACACAAGGCCGCTCGCAATCGATTCTTTTGCATACGATTTCGATGGAGCAACCGCTTCGGAAAGAACCGATGGTTTCTCGTAAAACACTAAATCGCTTCTGATGCGATTCGCTGTTTCCATCGTTTTCGTCAAATCATTTTGCGCTTCCACTAACAAATCGGTCGTGCTTTCGATTTGCTGCGGTGTGAGAGATGATGAATTGAGCTTTTCGTTATAATGGTCAATTGATGTTTGAAGCGCTTTGATTCGTTCATCCAACGAATTCAAGTAGGCGTTTGTCACATCCAACCGTTGTTGCGAATGTTCCTGAAGTTCTTGATTGTAACGCGTGACGATGTCATGAAGGTCGCTTTGCACGCTTTTTTCATCGTCGCCTTTTACCGTAATTTTCACATATTTCTCTTCAGGAACGACAACGTCTACACTGTTTTTCACGTTTGGGAATTTCGTCATAATATTATCTGGATTCGTTAAATCGGACACATTAATCGATCCTGTAAACACAACCGCTTTCCCGGTATATTTGGCATGATTCAAAACAAGCTGTACGCCTAAAAACGCCACGAGTGCCATCACCGGCGGAATGATCACAAACCATATTTTCTTTTTCCAAAAATATAAAAGATATTCGTATAAAACGAACCTTTGTTTTTCCGCTGACAACAGATCCACCATCCTTATCATAGCCCTTTTAACATACATTTACTAAACAATAGATGTTCAGTAAGAAAACGCCCCCTGCACGCAAGCGGCGACGTTTTCTTCATCGATATTATTATTTCTTGTAAAATTCGGCAATTTTGGCGACAACGTATTCTTGTTGCTCTACTTTCAACTCTGGGAACATCGGCAGCGATACAGCTTCTTTTGCTGCTTTCTCTGCCTCTGGAAGATCCCCTTCTTTATACCCGAGATCTTGAAATACTGGCTGTAAATGCAACGGAAGCGGGTAGTATACCATTGTCGCAACCCCGTTTTCTTTTAAGAACGCCTGCAATTCATCGCGCTGCGGTACGCGGATTGTGTATTGGTGAAACACATGGTAACGATCTTCCACCTCGACCGGCGTCACGACAACATCGCCAAGCATTTCGTTTAATAAATGCGTGTACGTTTCCGCACGTTCACGTCTTAGTTTCGACCATTCATTAAGGTGCGGGAATTTCACGTTTAAAATCGCTGCTTGCATTTCGTCCAAGCGGCTATTATATCCTAATACATGATGGTAATATTTCGGCTTGCTGCCGTGAACGCGAATGACGCGACATTTTTCCGCAATCTCATCATCGTTCGTCACGATCATTCCGCCGTCCCCATATGCGCCTAAGTTTTTCGTCGGGAAGAAGCTATATGTTGCCGCTGTCCCTAATTCCCCAACGTTTTTCCCTTTATATTTTGCCCCGATCGCTTGCGCCGCATCTTCAATGATGAAAAGTCCATGTTTTTTAGCAATTTCCACGATCGGGTCCATATCCGCCATTTGGCCATACAAATGGACAGGAAGAATCGCTTTTGTTTTTTCGGTAATCGCTGCTGCAATTTTTGTCGGATCAATGTTAAACGTCACCGGATCGATATCGACAAACACCGGTTTCGCCCCTGCGCGGACGATCGCACCGCCCGTCGCGAAAAAAGTGAACGGCGTTGTAATGACTTCATCCCCAGGTCCTACCCCAGCAGCTTGTAGTGCTATATGTATCGCATCGCTTCCATTACCGCAGCCAATTCCGTGCTTGACGTTGCTATAGGCCGCGATATCATTTTCCAATTTTTTTACATGGTCTCCTAAAATAAAGTGCGACGAGCTCATCACTTCGTCTAATACCGCTAACATTTCGGTTCTTAAACGTTGATATTGCTCGCTTAAATCTAACATCGGTACTTTCATGAAAATTCCTCCAATAAATGTTTGGTATCAATTGATAACACGTTTAGTTTATCACATTTTTTTATTAGTATAGTGCTCTTTTTTGACAAAATTCGTATATTGTATCGAAAAAACCGTTTGTACCTGTGAAAGACACAAACGGCCAAACTGCTTCATTCTTCCTATCGATGGTCACCATATACTTTTCTTCCGCCGCGAATGAGTTTGCGAGCGAGCGTCATAAACGGCTTGTACTGTTCGTTCACAAGCCCAATCAATTCCGCCAACACTTCACCTAAAATAAGCAGACCGAAAAGAATGAAGACGGACTGCCATAGCGTAGACGAAGAAAACAAAATCGCGCTTACTCCAAACATAATGCCGAAGCAGTAAATGAGCAACACCGTATTTCGGTGGGAAAACCCGAGCGCCAACAGCCTATGGTGCAAATGCGACTTATCCGGCGCAGAAATTGGTTTTTTGTTAACGATACGGCGAATGATCGCGAATGTCGTATCAAAAATCGGTACCCCTAAAATGATGACCGGTACGACAAAGCTAAACAACGTTACGCTTTTATACAGACCGAGAAGCGACAGCACCGAAATGGCGTATCCTAAAAATAAAGCACCTGTATCTCCCATAAAAATTTTCGCCGGATGGAAATTGTAGAATAAAAAGCCAATGATGCTGCCTAATATAATAAGTGACAACGTAAAGATTAACGCTTTATCCGCCATGCCGGCTAAAGCCGCAATCGTCGCCACTCCGATAGCGGAAATGCCAGCGGAAAGTCCGTCAAGACCGTCAATTAAGTTGATCGCATTCGTAATGCCGACAATCCAAAATACCGTAATCGGATAGCTCCACCATCCGACATCAAATTTTCCGATAAACGGGATGTTCAGCAATTCGACGGTTAATCCCGAGGCGACAACAAGACATGCCGCGATCAACTGGCCTAAAAATTTGATTTTTGGCGACAGCTCGTACAAATCATCAAGCATGCCGACGAGAACGATCAAAATCGCCCCCACCGTAATCCCCGTCACCTGTTCATTATAAACTCCCCCGACAAAATAACCGACGATCACGCCAATAAAAATGGCTAATCCGCCAAGACGTGGCATAATGCGCGTATGCACTTTCCGTTCGTTCGGTTTGTCGATCGCACCAATTTTAATCGCAAATTTTATCACAAGAGGCGTTACGGCAATGACCGTCAAAAACGAAGCGAAAAACGCCACAATTGCTTGCATGTTCATAAACAGATCACCTTTGACCTATAATTAAATAGTTACACATCATTTTTATGTTACCACATAAGTGGCGTAAATCAATCTTTTTTTGTTTC
>NZ_JAPSMC010000048.1 GCF_026847645.1 Anoxybacillus sp. J5B_2022 | reverse complement strand
ACGAAATGAAATCGATTGCGAAGATTGTCCGCCGGAGATATGTAGCATCGATTAAAAAAGACGTTCAGCGAATGAACGTCTTTTTTATGCAAGAAACAGGAGCATCGCTAGACCAAAATAAACCGCGTTAGCGATTTCTAAAACGCCCACTTTCATCGTCGATATCGATTTCCCGTATAAGTACAAAGCCCGAATGACACTCGGCACGTAGGCGAGCGCAAACAGCTGATATCCAGCTATGATTAATCCAACTATTAATAGTAGATGGTATCCCCATGAAACCCATTTATACATAGGATTTTTCTTTTCCCGAATCATCGTTTTCACATAAAAGGTGCTTCCGATAAAAAAGAAAAAACAAAACATATACAATTCCCATGCTTGCATCGTTAATGTACCGCGGCTGATATAAAAGCTCGCCAAACCGCCTATACAAAAAGAAGCGATGGCGGCTACGTCATTAAGCAACGCCCGCTCATCTTTCTTTTTCGCAAAATAAAGATTCACGAAAAAGAACGGAACCATGGCAAGACCGAAATAGACAAGTTTCCATTGAAAAAAGAGCGGAATGGCAAGCATGATCATAGCGCCCGAAAAATAGCGGTAAAACCAGCGCATATACTCGCCTTTTCGCTTCGTTTTTACCGTCATTAAAAACGGATATGCCGCTAAATATAAACCTAGCCATCCAAGAAATAATGGAAGATGAAGCCAAGAAATGCCTCCTGCATAGGCTCCTAACATAAACGGAATGATCAACATTGCCCAAGCGCCATGCTGTTTTGGAACGAGCATGCTCTCCCCCTCCTTTCGTTTCATCCCCCGCTTACCGGCGGAATGAATGCGATCGTATCACCCGGCTGGAGCAGCTGGCCTTCTTGCGCATACTCTTCGTTTACCGCTACCATCACATGCTGCAAATCGAGGCCGTAATTTGTTTCAAGCTGCTGCTTTAACTGTTTGACGGTGATCGGTGTATACTCCATTTTGATTTGTTCATTTCCGACCGCTTCTTTTAAATAGGAGAAAAAAAGTAACGTAATCATGCCAAGTCCTCTCCTTCCGGCTTTCCTGTCGGATACGCCTTTGTTTCGAGCTGATTTCCGACCCATTCTGTTCCGTCTTCCCAATGTTCTTTTTTCCAAATCGGGACAATTTGCTTAATGCGCTCAATCGCATATTGATTCGCTTCATAAGCATCTTTTCGGTGCGGAGTGGAGACAGCGATCACAACGGCTATATCCGAAATGTCGAGCCTGCCGATTCGATGGGTAATCGCTACTTTCGCTTCTGGCCATCGTTCACTAATTTCATTTCCAATTTGTTCCAAAATTTTTTCCGCCATCGAAACGTATGCTTCATATTGTAAAAACAACGTTCGCTTCCCGTTTGTAAACTCCCGCACCGTTCCGATGAAAGTCGTCACCGCTCCTGCTTCAGGGCGAATGACCTTTTGCACGACTTCTTCAATCGAAATCGGCTTGTCCGTAATCGTGAATAATGATGTGCTCATACGGTTTTTTTCACCTCATTCATTAGCCATTGTAAGTATTTCACTTCATCGCCAATCGCAAAAACGGGATATGGCAGCGGCGAAACCGGCTCCCAAGAAATGACCGCCGCAATATTTTCCAAGTTACAAAGCTGCCGCCAATCGGAAGCGTTCCGAATCATGACGATTTTTCGATATCGATCATATTTGTATCCTTCAACAATTACAAAATCAAGGGATAAAGAGGAATAAATGTGTAAAATTTGTGGCAATGTCCATTCGCGCTGAAAGGCATACAATTGCAATAAGCCGCTTCCTTCTACGGACGCAACAAGTGCTCCCGCTGCCTGATGGCGGCTCGAATCGTTGGCAGCGTGCGCGATGTCCGGATAACCGCCATGCCCATGGTGTTTCACCGTCCCGACTTTATATCCTTCTGCAGTTGCTCGTCTTACCCATTTTTCCACTAATGTAGTTTTTCCGCTATTTTTGTAGCCGACGACTTGCCAAACGTTCATTTTGCGCTTCCTTCTTCGTTTTCTAATAGCCATACATCGACAAGATCACCTTTGGCAAAACCGCGCGTTCCTCCCGGTAATACCATCAATGCGTTTGCTTTCGCTAAGGATGTGACGATATTCGATTTATCCATCCCGACCGGCGAAACGTATAGCTGTCCTTCTTTTGCAGTTACATAGCTTCTGACAAAGCGCGTAAACGGATTCGGCTTTGGAAAATCTGCTAGCAGCGTCGCTTTTGTTTTGGATAAGTATGGCTTAGATGAATATAACATCGTCCGAATCACAGGACGGACGAACAGTTCATATCCGACATAGCAAGCAGAAGGATTTCCTGATAATCCGAATAACAATTTTCCGTCAATTTGTGCTACAGTTGTGACGCTTCCTGGGCGCATAGCGATTTTGTTAAATAATACTTCCGCGCCGAGACGTTCATAAATGACTGGCAAATAGTCATAATCGCCGACAGAAACGCCGCCTGTCGTGATAAGGATATCAACCTCATTCAAAGCCTTTTCAATCGCCGCAAAACATTGGTCGGCATCGTCGACTAATTTGCCAAAATAGACAGGAGTCGCGCCATTACGAATCGCTTGGGCCTGAATCATATAAGCGTTACTGTTGCGTATTTTCCCCGGAACGAGCGGCTCCGAAACATCCAACAGTTCGCTTCCTGTCGCAAAAATTCCGATGGTCGGTCTTTTCGCCACTTTTACTTTGGCGTACCCAAATGTCGCTAACAGCGCTTGCACGCCCGGATTAATGAACGTTCCTTTTTCGACCAACACTTCACCTTTTTTCGTGTCTTCCCCTTGAAACGAAATATTATCCCCCGGACGGAACGAACGCTTAATCGACATATATGTTTTCCCGTCTCGTTCGTATTCGTTTGTGACTTCAAACATCACGACAGCATCGCAACCGTTCGGAATTTGCGCTCCTGTCATAATGCGCACCGCTTGAAATGGCCCGACTTCTTTTGTTGCTACTTGTCCCGCTCCGATTGTTTCGATGACTTCAAATTCAACCGGATGATCGAGACTTGCGGCAGCAGAATCAGCGGCCCGAATCGCAAAGCCGTCATACGGAGAGCGGTTAAACGGCGGAACATCATGATCGGCCCGAAGATCTTCTGCCAAATATCTTCCATATGCTTCTTCAAGCGCAACGGTTTCCGCTTCCCCTCCTTTGGCAAACTTCATCACTTTTCGAATTGCTTCCGTTACCGGAATCGGCGTTCTTTTTTCAACCACAATGAATCCCTCGCTCACATTTCAGTTTATCGTTATGTATATTGTACCGAAAAATAAACGAAAAGAGTTGTGACGTCTGTCACATTTTCATGCTCCTAAAACTACTATGACGTTTTTTTAAATTTGTTCAAATGTGTGATGTGCATCACGACTTTCATCAAAAAAAGGCGATATGCTTACATTGTAAACGTAAAAAGAAAATGGAGGGTTTGAACATGGAAAAAATGTTTACAGCGCAATCGACTGTCGGCGAAATCGTCGCGATTTTTCCTAAAGCAAGCGATTTGTTTAAAACGTATAAAATTGATTTTTGTTGCGGAGGAAACCGCACACTCGCCGAAGCATTAGCTGAGAAAAAATTTCCAGTCGAAGACATTTTACAACAATTGCAAACGATGTACCAACAATCGCTTCAAAAAGTTGAAAAAAACTGGCTTGAAGCATCGTATACAGAGCTGATCGACCACATTATCCAAAAACATCACCGTTTTTTAATGGAAGAATTGCCACAGCTTAGTCCGTATGTCACAAAAGTATTGCACGTTCACGGGGCAGAACACCCACATTTAGTCAAAGTGCACAAGCTGTTCAACGATTTAAAAACAGAATTAGAACAGCATTTAATAAAAGAAGAAACAAAAGCGTTTCCGCTCATTATCCAATTTGAACAACATCCGACAGAAGAAAACGAACAAGCAATGAAACAAGTCATTGGTGAACTTGTAGCCGAACATGATACAGCGGGAGATCTCATCAAAGAGATTCGCGAAATCACCAACGACTTCACACCTCCTGCTGATGCGTGCGGAACGTACCGGCTTGTGTACAATCGGCTTGAAGCGCTGGAATCCGATTTATTTGAGCATATCCATTTAGAAAATAACATTTTATTTCCGAATGTTCTTTCGTAAAAAAGCTGACGCAAAAAGTTGCTTGGTCGTAAACTTTGCGTTACTATTCTGTGCATATATTGCAGTAGAAAAGGATGTCCCGTCACTGACATCCTTTTTTTATCCGCCAATATACGACATTTCAATTTTTTTCCGCATTTTCGCTGTTTGTTCCGTCCGCTCATCGGAATAGCGATCCGTTCTTTTTTTCCACGTATCGATCACCAGCTGTTTCAGCGCCGCCTTATCCGCTCCTTGCCGCAACAATTGCTTTAACGAAACCCCTTCCGTCGCAAACAGGCACGTATAAAGCGTTCCATTTGCTGAAATTCGCGCCCTTGTGCAGCTTTGGCAAAACGACTCCGTCACGGACGAAATAAATCCAACTTCAGTATTCGTGCCGACGTACCGATACCGGCTCGCCACTTCGCCAAAATACGCTTTCTCTACCGGCTCTAACGGGTGAATCGCGCGAATCGCTTCATATATTTCTTTTTTCGTGACGACTTGCGATAAATCCCACGCATTCGACGTCCCGACATCCATAAACTCAATAAACCGTAACGCAATTCCTTCCTTCTTAAAATGCTTCGCCATCGGCACAATTTGCGAATCGTTCCAGCCTTTTTTGACAACCATATTCACTTTGACAACAAGCCCTGCCTCTTTCGCTGCCGCGATTCCGTTTAAAATCGGCTGAACGCCAACACCGACGCCGTTCATTTTTTTAAACACTTCATCATCGAGCGCATCTAAGCTCACATTCACCCGCTGCAACCCCGCCTCTTTTAACTTCCGAGCCATTTTTACTAAATGAACACCGTTCGTTGTTAGCGCAATATCTCGTATTCCGTGAATCGCTGCCAATCGCTCAATAAACGACGGCAATCCTTTCCTTAACAACGGCTCACCGCCAGTAATTCGAATCTTTTCGACCCCTAACTCCGCAAAAACTTCCGCAACAAGCACCATCTCATCTAACGTCAGCAATTCCTCTTCGTTCAAAAAGCGAAAATTAGGGCCAAAAATTTCCGCCGGCATACAATAGACGCAGCGAAAATTGCATTGGTCGGTTACAGAAATGCGCAAATCGCGCAACGGACGATTCCATTTGTCAACGACAACCGGCTTTATTTGGCTCATAGCGCATCCTCTTTTCAACGTAATTTCTCTATAATAAACGGCTATTCTACTCAACACTATACTATTACTATATGAAACGCCACATCATGACGCTGTGACATCGCTCACACTGCAAAAAAACAGTATTAAAAGTAAGTATACCATACTTATCACAAAAACGATGCACCGAAATCTAAATCGGAATTTGTGACAGCATCGTGACATTTTTGATCGTTTACATGTAAAGTGTGAGATCCGTCACATCTCCGTCAAACCGTTGTTTTTACAATGATAATACAGAAAACATTCCATCAACTATCACCGGGGTGAAAGAGATGTCTGCACTTCAAGCATTTGAAGAAAAGAAACGGTTTGTTCATTTAAAAGAATTGCTTCGTTCAGCGAACCACATCCAAAAAATTAAAAAAGGAACGTTTTTATTCCAAGAAGGAATGGTCGCTAACGAACTATATTTAATTCTTTCTGGCAAAATTCAAACAGGTAAAATTTGTCAAGATGGAAAAGAAATGTGCTTTCGCATTTGCAGCGCCGGAGAAATTATCGGAGAACTAACACTGTTTACGAGCGAGCCGAAATATTTATTGACGGCAAAAGTGATCGAAGACGGCGAAGTCGCTGTGATCAAAAAAGATTATCTCGAAGAGCAGCTGCTTCTTAATCCAACGCTCACATTTGAATATATGCAATGGCTCAGCAATTACGCTCGCCGTACGCAAACAAAATTTCACGATCTCATTTTGCGCGGCAAAAAAGGCGCGCTTTATTCGACGCTCATCCGCATGTGCAACAGTTACGGCGTTCGCTTAAAAAACGGAAGCATTCTCATCGACTTACCGCTAAAAAATCAAGATTTAGCCAATTTCTGTGGAACAACAAGAGAAAGCGTCAACCGCATGTTAAACTCGTTAAAGCAAAAAGGCGTGATCTCCATCGCTAAAGGAAAAATTACGATTCACGATCTCGACTATTTGAAAAAGGAAGTTCAATGCGAAAATTGCCCAGTGGAAATTTGTCGCATTGAATAAGAGTTCACTCCCCCTCTCATCAGCCGAGCAAAGTGGGGGAGTTTCTTTTTTATCCTTGTAAAAAAAATAAGTACTCAGGCGGGAGATATAGCTTTTTCTTGCGTGCAAGCAGCGAATCCCAGTCTTTTTTGACAACCGTCGCTTGCAATTGAAAATATTTTGTCTTAATCGTTACATCGACATGATTCATTCGCGCTCGAGTTTGAACGATTTCATAGTCAAACGTATTCAAAGAGCCTTCTTCTATAAACGATACATCTTCTGCATGAATGCTAACAAAACGCGGAGAGAACGGGATTTTGGCGCCTTTGATAAATAGCTCAGCCCCGTGGACAAAGGCTACCACCTCATTACCACGCCGCTCAATCTTCGTGACAGGAAGAAAATTTTCGTAACCGATCATGCGGGCAGCCGTCACATTCACAGGACGCGCCAAAACTTCTTCCTTCGCTCCTGACTGGATCACTTCCCCTTCGTGATACATAATGAGATGGTCGCATAAACGGTCAGCCTCTTCGATATTATGGGTCACCAACAGCGCAATGCCAGTAAAATGTTCTTTAATAAACGAGATTAATTGCTGTTCTAGTGCTTGCTTCATGTACGGGTCGACAGCCGAGAGCGGCTCGTCTAGCAATAGCACGTCTGGTTCTGTAATAAGCGCCCGCGCTAAAGCGACACGCTGCTGTTGTCCGCCAGACAATTCCGCCGGATAGCGGCTGCCGTATTGTTGCATCTCGACTTTTTCCAACATTTCTGCCACTTTTTCCTCGATTTCCGCTTTCGGTTTCCCTTTCAACCCAAACGCGATATTTTGTTTGACGGTTAAATGCGGAAAGAGCGCATAGTTTTGAAACATATAGCCGATTTTCCGTTCTTTCGATTTCACGTTCACTCGTTGCGCCGCATCAAAAAAAGGGCGGCCATTCAGCACGATCGAGCCTTCATCTGGCGTTTCTAACCCAGCGAGGCATTGCAATGTCAAACTTTTCCCGCACCCGGACGGGCCTAAAATGCCGGTGATTCCCTTTTCTGCTGTAAACGCAACATCTAGCATAAAATGAGGAAACGCTTTTTTAATGTTTACGTGCAACATGCGATCCATCCCCTCGAATCATCCGCTTCTCGACGCGTTTCATCATATACAACAGCGACACGGACACGGCCGTCATGATCATGACAAGCGCATTCGCTAACCGATGGTTGCCAGCAAGCAATGCATCGTAAATCGCCACCGGCATCGTCAACGTTTCGTTCGGAATGTTTCCGGCGACCATTAACGTTGCGCCGAAGTCGCCGAGCGCCCGTGCAAATACAAGCATTAGCCCAGACGCTACGCCGCGCCAAGAAAGCGGAAGAATGATAACCAAAAAAATATTCCAGTCTGAGCGACCTAATACTTTGGCGGCACGGATCAAATTAGGATCAATACTGGCAAAAGCAGCGCGCGCCGATTTAATTAAAAACGGCACAGCTACTACAAATGCGGCGATCACCGCCCCTAGCGGCGTAAACACAAGCGTCGTTCCGAACGTTTCCTCAACAAATTTTCCGATCGGGCTTTGCCGTCCAAGCAAAACGAGCAAATAATACCCGAGTACCGTCGGTGGTAAAATAACCGGCAATGTCGTCAACGCATCGACGAAGTCAGCGATTTTTCCGCGCGAACGGCTTAAATAGTAAGCGAGCGGTATGCCAATCACGGCAGCAAGCCCCGTCGCCGCTACCGCTACTTTTAACGATAAAAAGAGCGGAAATAAATTGAGCGGTTCCACAATCATTTCTCCTTCGGAATCGAAAATCCGTATTTCTTCATAATTTCCCGACCTTCCGAACTGTTTAAAAAGGCGACAAACTGCTTCGCTGCTTCTCGATGTTTCGTTGCTTTCATTACCGCAACCGCTTGCTGAATTGGCTCATGCATCGCTTCATTAATAAGCTGAAAATGGAAGCTACGGGACGTCTTTACGAGCGAAAGTGCCACAATGCCAGCTTCCGCATTTCCCGATTCCACATAAGCAAGCGTATCGGCAATATTTTTGCCGTACACGATTTTCGGTTTGACTTGTTCCCAAATCCCTGCTTTTTGCAACGCTTGTTTTGCTGCTACCCCGTACGGAGCATGGTCAGGGTTGGCAATCGCGATTTTCTTTATGTCGTCCTTTAATAAATCGTTCAGCGTCTGGACGGCTCCTTTTGTTTTCGTCGCGATGACAATACGACCTAACGCGTAGACATGGACAGTTTCCGGCACAACTAGCTTTTCTTTCGTCAGTTTTTCAATCGCTTGAACGTTAGCGGCGGCGAACACGTCAAACGGCGCACCGTTTTCGATTTGTTCCGCCAGCTGTCCGGTCGAACCGAACGAAAAAACGACCGGCGTCCCCGTCTTCGCTTCAAACCGCTTTCCGATTTCTTGAAAGGCAAGCGTTAAATCAGCAGCCGCTGCAACTTTCAACGTGGACGGTTCGTTTTTTGCACCGCATCCACTCATCAGCAAACTCAAAAGCATGATAAAAATAATTCCTTTTCGCAAGCTATTTCCCCCTCTGCCGCCGTTCGAAAAAAAGGGAATATCTTTTTAAGATATTCCCTTCTCTTCTTAACATTTCACTTCCGCATTCTTTCTAGCATAATAGTACCAGTTTAAAATGAAAGATACAACATAAAATGCAATGAAGAAATAAAATGCCGTAATTGGTGTTCCAGTGTTTTGTGCCGCCCATCCGAACAATTTCGGAATAAAGAACGAGCCGTACGCCGCAAACGCTGCGGTAAATCCAAGCACTGGTGCTGCTTCCTTCGGCGGGAAGATAATCGGGATCATTTGGAACGTCGAACCTGAACCCGCACCTGCTGCGATAAACAAAATTAAGAACGAAATTAAGAAGCCAACAAATTGTTTTTCTAACGTAAAGTACATAACAGCGGCTGCGCCAAGTCCCATTGTAATGATGACGTATGTTGTCACGCGTGCGCCGCCAAGTTTGTCAGACAACCATCCACCGACCGGACGAGCGGCTGCTGCTAAAAAGGCACCTAAAAAGGCGAGCGATACATGTTCAGGAAACTGTGATTTTAACAAAAGTGGGAACGCTGCTGCGTAGCCGATAAACGAACCGAATGTGGCGATATATAACCACGTCATAATCCACGTATGTTTCCGTTTGACGATGACAAACTGTTCGGCTACCGACTGTTTCGCGTTCGGAAGATTATCCATTCCAAAATAAGCGATAATTGTGAATACAACGATTGGAATGACCCAAATAAAGGCTGCGTTTTGTAACCATATTTTTGTTCCATCGGCCAATACTTGCGCTTCGCCGCCGATTGCCCCAAACACACCTGCTGTGACAATGAGCGGAGTAACGAACTGAACGACCGATACCCCCATATTACCTAATCCGCCGTTAATGCCAAGCGCTGTTCCCTTTTCTTTTTTCGGATAAAAGAAGCTAATGTTCGCAAGCGCAGATGAGAAGTTTCCTCCACCAAGACCGCAAAGCGCAGCAAGCAACAGCATCACCCAATATGGAGTATCCGGATTTTGCACAGCCATTCCTACTCCGATCGCCGGAATGAGCAAAATTCCTGTCGAAAACACCGTCCAGTTTCTGCCGCCAAACGTACCAACAGCAAACGTATATACGAAACGAAGCGTCGCTCCAACGAGCCCTGGCACTGCTGCCAATGTGAATAATTGGCTTTGTGTAAAATGGAAACCAATATCGTTTAAGCGCGCAGCGACAACGGACCAAATTTGCCAAACGATAAAGGCAAGCATTAATGTCGGAACGGAAATCCAAAGGTTACGTCTTGCATGTCGTTTCCCTTCCTTTTCCCAAAACACCGGATCTTCCGGGTTCCAGTACGAACCGATTCTCCCTTTTTTCTTTGTTGTTTCACTCATCCTTCGTCTCTCCTTTATTATTTTAAAATCATTCCTTTGTTTTCATCATAGAAAACATGAAAAGAAAAGAATGTAACATTCATCACAAAATATCATTGTTCAAATAATGTTAAAAATTTAACTTCTTTTTCAAATGATTCATAAACAAGACAGCGACTAGCATTGTTGCTGCCACCCACCAAAATCCGTACGAATACGAATTTGTCCATTGCTTAAACATACCTAAAATGTTCGGTAAAAAGAATCCACCTAACCCGCCGGCCGCTCCAACAAATCCCGTGAGCAAACCGACTTCTTTCGGGAAAACGTTCGGGATGACTTGGAATAGCGCCCCGTTTGCTGTTCCGAAAAAGATGAGCGTTACGAATAAAAGCGCTAACGCAACGTATACTGGCGGAAGGAAGCCAACAATCGTTAACGTGATTGTCGCCCCGATAAACAACCAAACGAGCAACTTCATACCCCCGTATTTATCCGCTAAGTAGCCACCGATCGGACGGACAAAGCTTCCAGCAAATACAACAAGTGTCACAAAATCCCCTGCGGTTACTTTGCTAACGCCGTATTGATCAAAAAAGAATAGCGTTAAGTAGCTCGTCATGCCGACAAACCCGCCAAACGATAAGCTGTAAAAAAAGCTAAACAGCCACGTTTCTTTCATTTTAACAACGCGCGCATATTCCGATACTTTCGTTGGTTTTACCGCTGTCGGGCAGTCTTTCGCAAAAAGGATAAAGACAATGAGTGCGACTAACAGCGGAATAAGCGCTAAGCCAAATACACTATTCCAACCATACGTTTCCGCAATGCGTGGACCGAACAACATTGCCAATACGGTACCGCTGTTGCCGGCTCCAGCAATTCCCATCGCCAAACCTTGGTGTTCTTTCGGATACCAGCGGCTTGCTAACGGCAACGCAACAGCGAAACTCGCCCCTGCTATTCCTAATAAAAGACCGAGTGCATAAATTTGCGGCAAACTATCTGCCAACAGCCAGCCCCAAAGAAGCGGAACCATCGTTAACAACATGCCGATAATACCAATTCTTTTTCCACCGAAGCGGTCGGCTAACAATCCCATCGGAATACGAAGAAGCGCTCCACCTAATACCGGAATTCCGACCATCATCCCTTTTTGCGCAGGGGTCAATCCTAAATCTTCCACAATAAACGTTCCTGTTGCCCCCAAAATGACCCATATCATAAAACTAACGTCAAAATAGAAGAAAGATGAAAGCAATGTTGGCAAATGCCCAACTTTTAAAAATTCTTTTAACCTCATATCCCTTTCTCCTCCTCTTCAACAACCCTAGGCGTTGTTGTCACCATCATCATACGGAATTCAGGAAAGAAAATTTGTGAAGTTTATCACAGTTTTTCGCACTGTCACACATTTGTTAAAAAAATGTGATGTCCGTCACTAATAACGGTGTGAGCGAAAAATGGAGGAATTATGAAAAAAACTGACCCACGATTCGAGTCAGTTTTTTCGTAATGCTTTTGGAATATAAATGCAGAACGGCTCACTTTCTAAATAGTCGCCTGTGACCGCATACGCCCGTGAGCGCGAACCGCCGCAAACGTAGCGAAACTCACAGACGCCGCACTTTCCTTTATATTTGTCTGGATTGCGCAAGTCTTGAAAAATCGGCGAGTTGCGATAAATTTCCGCGAGCGGCGTTTCTCGCACGTCCCCTGCTTTTACCGGCAACAAACCGCTCGGGTAGACATCGCCAATATGGGAAATAAAAACGAACCCGTTGCCGTCGTTTACCCCTTTTGGAGCGCGCCCAAGCCCGTCGACTTGGCCAGTGAGCCCTTTCATGAGCACATTTTCATAGCGAATTTCCCCATTTGTTTGTTTCTGTTCCCGCATTTTTTGCTGCAGCACGACACGGCGGTAATGTTGTCCCGCCGTTGTTTTAATGTCAAACGGCACACGTTTGCTCGTTTCATATAGCCAGTGGAACACTTTTTCATGTTCTACTGGCGAAATCATGTCCGTTTCTTTTCCCCGCCCCGTCGGCACAAGGAAAAAGACGCTCCAAAGTACGCAACCGAGTTTTTCGACAAGTGCTGCCATTTCATCCAACACATGAACATTATAGCGGGAGATCACCGTATTAATTTGTATCGGAATTTCGAGTTCATGCAAATATTGAATCGCTTTCATCGTTAAATCGAACGAGCCGCTCGTTCCGCGAAAATGGTCGTGAATTTCAGCCGTCGGCCCGTCCAAGCTAAACGCCCAGCGCGCTAAGCCCACTTCTTTCGCTTTACGAATCGCCTCTTTTGTCACATTTGGCGTTGCGCTTGGCGTCATCGAAACGCGCAATCCTTTATCAATCGCATATTTCGCGATATCGTATACATCTGGACGCATTAACGGGTCACCGCCCGTAAACACAAGAAGCGGCTGATCCATTTCGTAAATCTCGTCGATCAGTTTTTTCCCTTCTTCAAATGTCAACTCGCGCGGGTCGCGATGATATTGCGCCTCCGCCCGGCAATGAAGGCATTTTAACTGACAGGCTCTCGTCAGCTCCCAAATCACGATAAATGGATTTTGTTGAAAGTCTCGCACAGCTTCCCCCTCCTTGTTCCCATTGTAAATCATCAAGGGAGAAGAGGCGTGTGATGTTCATCACAACTCTTTTTCTGTCACAATATCGCCACATTCTGTTGCGTAGTTCATGTTGCGAAAAACGCGTGGCTCTTCGGAAAAGTCCGTTTCATTTACATAGCGAACGCGACGTTTTTCTAGCAATAAAAACATCCGGTTATTTCCCGCCATCAACAGTTGTTCCATATCGGCAACCACTCGACGATGGTATGCGCCAACAAGCGGTTGAACGCGCCCAAAATGAGCAGAAACAACGATATCGAACGAATCATCGATACAGGAAACCATTTTTTCAACCGTCCGGTCTGTTATGTACGGCATATCGCACGGAAGGACAAATACCCAGTCCGCCTCCGTTTGCTTCATGACAGTATAAATGCCAGCAAGCGGGCCTTGGCCGCGGTATTTTTCGTCATCGACAATCACTTTTTCGCTTGCTTCTTGTTGAAAGCGTGCCACAAGCGTCGGATGGCTGACAATATATAGTTCTTCGACAGATGGGCGCAACGCTTCAACCGCGCGTTGAAAAAAATACACGCCATTTTGCTTTGCAAACGCCTTCGGGCTGCCAAAACGGCGTGATTCTCCCCCTGCCAAAATCGCCCCAGCCATTCGGAACACCGCAATCACCTCGTCCATTTTTGTTTCACTTTACCATGTCAAACGAAAAAAGAAAAGGTTCCCGTTGAATCGGGAACCGACTTACTTTTATTTTTTTCCAATAGCAACACGCCAGACGTCTGGACCTTCTTCTAAATATTCCCACGTGAACTGTCCTTCTCGCTCCATCATAAATTGGTAATGAAGCGGACGCGGGTCATGGTCGTTCGTTAACTCCATCACTTCTCCCGATTTTAAGCTGTCAAATAAACGAAAAATCGCCGGATGTCTATCTTTCGGTTCATATGCAGGTGCATAAATTTTTGCAGCAAATTGGCTCATAAAACGAACCTCCTTTATAGTATAATGATCTATATACACATCATAGCGACCAGATGTCGTCCATGAAGTGACAGGCGTCACAGTCCGTTATGAAAAATCTCAATACGTTTGAAAGGGGAATAGCCCTTGGAAGAGTTCGTCGGCTTTTGTGCAAAGTGCGGCAAACCGATTCATTGTTTATCCGGTTTTTTAAACGGTGTCATTAGCGGCGAAAAAGAAACGTTGTATTGCTTTGAGTGTTATGAGAAAAAAGACATAAAAAAACATTAGCGAAGGAGGACCCCGAATCCTCTTTTTTTAAACAAAATTGTCCTAAGAGCAACCACTCTTAGGACAATTTTGTTTTTACTCCACTTCTTTCGCTAGATCCGGAACTGGTAGCGCTTGTTCTTCTTGATGGGTCGGTTTGCGCAAATGGAACAACGCTTTGACGCTAAAGACCATAAGCGTAATGACCCCTACTAAGAAAATCGTGTCTGGAACCGAACGAAGCGTAAGTAAGTTTTGCACAATATCTTGTTTTAGAAACTCTGGCGAACGCGATGCCCAATACCCGTGCAAGAACGCTTCTTTCAATTGCATAATGCCAATCGGCAACAATGTCACCACAATCATTCCGGCAAGCCCGATGTTTAACATCCAGCATGCAAATTTCAACCATTTGTCGTTCCACGCTTCTGGTTTGACGATGTTGCGGAGCGAATAAAGCAATACGGCAATACCGAACATCCCGTACACGCCCATCATCGCGCCGTGGCCGTGCGCCGGCGTTAAAAATTGTCCGTGTTCAAAATAGCTGACGGCTGGCAAGTTAATTAAGAAACCGAGCACCCCTGCACCGACTAAGTTCCAAATCGCTGTCGAAATTAAAAACCAGAACGTCGCTTTATACGGGAATTCAACTCCACCATCGCGCATCATTTTGTATTGCTCATACGCTTCAAGGACAAGCAACGTAAGCGGAATCACCTCAAGTGCGGAGAAGACGGCACCAAGCCCGATCCATACTTCTGCCGAACCGTTGTAGTAATAATGGTGACCAATTCCGATAACGCCGCTGCCAAGCAAAATAATGAATTGGAAATAAAGCGCGCGAACGGTTGATTTTTTCGTTACTAATTTCATTTGTACTAACAAGAAGCCGATGACGACAACGGCAAATACTTCAAAAATTCCTTCTACCCATAAGTGAATAATCCACCATCTCCAGAAATCGGCCATCGTAAAGTTCGTATCTGGATTAATAAAGAACGCGAACACGTAAAAGAACGGAACGGCGATTGCTGAGTAGAATAGCAAGTGGATTAGCCCGCCTTTATCGCTCTCGCGTTTCAATCCGCTCTTAATTCCACGGTACACAATAAACAACCAAATCAACATGCCGACAACTAAGACAATTTGCCAAATCCGACCTAATTCAATATATTCCCAACCTTGGTTACCAAGCAAGAACCAATTGTTTCCTAAATATCCGTTGACACCGAGCCATTCACCGAGCATACTTCCACCGACGAGCACAACAAGCGCCCAGAACAGTACATCGACAAGCAGCCCTTGTTTTTTCGGCTCATAGCCACCGACAAGCGGTGCAATGAAAATCCCCATGCCTAGCCATGAAGTAGCAATCCAGAAAATCGCTAGTTGCAAATGATACCCTTTGGCAATATTAAATGGCAGTATATCATAAATCCATTTGATTCCAAAGAAGCTATCTGGTTCGACGTAATAGTGCGCCAATAGCGCCCCAAACATCGATTGAACGAAAAATAAAACCGAAACAACTGCAAAATATTTCCCTGTTTTTACTTGCGAAGCAGTTAACGGCTGTTTGCGTAAATCAATAACAGGGAATTGACCGTCTTTATACGCCTCTTGCATGCTAAGTTGATAGCGGTGTTGAATGAATAAAATAATCGCAACAAACAACACTAAAATCGTTGCACTTGCCCCGCTCCACCACATGGCAGAGAACGACATCGTATTTCCTGCGTCTTCATAATATGGCCAGTTGTTCGTATACGTAATCGTATCCCCGTTTCGCAACGTGCTTGATAGCCACGCTGTCCAGAAGAAAAAGTCAGCGATTTGTTTCGTTTGGTCACCATCCGCTACCCAAGCACGACCATTTTTGGGCATATGGCTTTCTTGGATAAGCCCTTTTTTCAATCCCCAGCCATCGCCGTTGGTAAATACGTTTTTGTAGTAATCACGTACTTTCTCTAATCCATACACTTGCGCATTGGTTAAAACGAGCACATCTGTTACAGGGTTATAACGATTTTTCTTCATTTCTTTAATGACTTTTTGGCGAACGATTTGTTGTTCCTCGCTCGATAGTTGTTTAAATGGCTTATGATACAATTCGTTTGCTTTATAGTCTTGCATTCCTTCCGTATACACTTTTAATGCTTGGGCAGTGTAGTCAGGTCCCATGTAAGAACCTTGCCCGAGAACCGTTCCATAATCCATCAACCCGTATTTTTGGAACACCGATTGACCGCCGATAATCGATTCTTTTGTCAATAACACTTCCCCGCTCTCGCTGCGGACTTCTTTCGGCCGCGGTGCCATTTCTTTAAAAATCCAATATCCGCCGACTAATAGAACGGTGAAACTGATTAAAATAGTAAAAATTAAGACAGACTTTAAAAAGCTGTTCTTTGTTGAACGAGCGACCGATGCGCGAACGTTCCGGTTTATTTCCATATCCCTCCACCTTCCTTTTCGTTTCTTTCGTTCTCATTGTAGCGCTGAAAAATGTTCCGTTATGTGAGATGTCGCAAACGTTCCCTATGATTTTCGTCACACGTTCACGAAAAGTTATGATTTATGTCACAGCTTCTCGATAGAAAACAACGTAAAATTTTGCTTAGAAATTCCATAAGGAGTGGATAATATGACGCATGATTGGATTAAAACAAGGTTGAAAAATGTCGCGCTTTTTCGGGAATTATCCGATCAAGAACTTGACTCAATCGTGAAAATTTCTCAAGTGCGTGTTTATAAACCGCGAACGTTCGTCTTTATGCAAGGAGAGCCGCTTGAACGTGTCTTTTTTATTCAATCAGGAACAGTAAAGATTTACAAAACGGATATTAACGGCAAAGAACAAATTGTGTCGATTTTGCAAACAGGGGAAATGTTTCCGCACGCCGGCTTTTTCCGCAGAGGCACTTATCCAGCCCATGCGGAAGTCATGGAAGAAGCAACGCTCATCGCCATCCCAATCGCTGAATTTGAACAAACGCTTATTTGCTATCCTGAATTGTGCATGAAACTATTTCGCGTTATGGGAGAAAAAATTATCGACTTGCAAAACCGCCTAGAAGAACAAATTCTCCATAATACGTACGAACAAATTATTTTGCTTTTATTGCGACTGACAAAAACAAATGCTGTCTTGCAAGGGCGATTCCATCGCTTAACGACGCATTTTACAAACCGCGAACTCGCCAATATGATTGGCACATCGCGCGAAACGATTAGTCGCACGCTCAGCCAATTGAAGCGAAAAGGACTGATCGATATCGATGACAATGGCTATTACTTAATTGATGCAGAAAAATTGGAAAAAGAGATTTTTTTATAATCTGTGACGCAGATCACAATACCCGCAAGTGAAAATCACTATCATAGAAAATGAAAAGATGATGAAAGGGTGAGAACGATGGGAAAAATCGTGGAGTTAGATGTTCGTGACGATTTGCAAAAAAAGTTGGAGCCGTTCCAAAAAATTATGAACGCTGTTCAACCGCTCGAAGCGGGTGATACGTTTATTTTACATGCACCGTTTAAACCTGTCCCGCTTTTTGCGGTCATGAAAGCGAAAGGATTTACGTACGAAGCAGAACAGCTCGACAAAAAACATTGGAAAGTGACGTTTGTCAAGCAGGGGTGAGAACGATGATATTAGATAATCGTGGATTAGAACCACCGCAACCGATGATGCGGACGCTTGCGGCATTAGAAACGCTTCCTAAAGGAGAAACGTTAACGATTATTAACGACCGCCGCCCGATGTTTTTATACGAACAGCTTGATGAACTTGGCTATCTTTATGAAACGAAAGAGCGCGAGGACGGGAGCTTTGAAATTACGATTACAAAGGGATGACGACAATGTTTCCTTCAACACAACAAACGTATGAAACAAATATTCGCCTGCCGTTTTCTTTTATTTTATTCGGCGTCGTTGCGTTCATCGCTTCCGAAGCAATTTTTCTTTCTGCAGGCACATCGCTCGTTCAAGGAGCGTTCCGTATTCCTAGCGTATGGGCAGCTATGCATTTAGCAGTGCTCGGTTGGGCGTTAATGGTCGCGATGGGCGCGATGTATCAGCTCGTTCCGGTCGCCTTTTTAACGCCAATTTGGAACGAAACGTTAGGATTTGTGCAATTTTTTGTCACCGCGCTTGGCATTTTAGCACTTTCGATTAGTTTCCTTTGGAAAATGGAGTTCGTGTTTTTCGCTGGTCTGTTGCTTGCGCTCGGGTTTGTTCTTTTTTTCATTCAAATGATCTTGACGCTTAAAAAACAGCCGACAAAAAATATAATGACGTTATTTGTCAGTACAGCGCTTTTTTGCTTGCTATTGACGGTTGTTTTAGGGATGGCGCTTTCGTTTCATTTTTTTAGCAGAAGCGAAATAGCAGACCATTTGCTTATGCTAAAGACACATCTATTATTAGGGCTTGCCGGATGGTTTACGCTACTTATTATCGGCTTTTCTTACAAAATGGTGCCGATGTTTTCGTTGGCACACGGATTTTCGATGACGCTTGCTCGCTATGTGTACGCTGTTTACGTCAGCGGACTCGCCGTTACCTTTTTCAGCTTTTTAACGAACAGTTCCGCGCTTTTTGTTGGCGGAATGGCACTTTTGTTGCTTGGGTTTGCACTATTTAGCTACCATATCGTAACGATTTTGCGAAAGCGGGTAAAGAAAAAATTAGATCGTCCGTTTTTGTTTGCACTTTTGGCGATCGCTATCGCTCTTTGTCTACACGGAATGGCTTTTCTTTTTGCGATTATAGGAAATACAGACAGCTTTGGCGTGATCATATATGGGTATCTCTTCGGTTGGATTATTTTAAGCATTATCGGCTATTTATATAAAATCGTCCCGTTTTTATGGTGGACGCATCGATATAGCCAAAAAATTGGAAAAGAAAACGTACCGACGTTAAAACAAATGATCAATGAAAAATGGACTGTTTTTGCCTGCGGGTTATTTTTCGTTAGCTTCGTCAGTGTCATCCTAGCGCTTGTTGTTTCTAACTTGCCGCTATTTTATATCGCGCAAGGCGGAATGGTTGCATTTTCCCTTTTGTTTGCGGGAGCAATCATCTCCGTATTGCGGAAATAAAGGAGGAAAAACAAATGGAATTAAAAGAAATGGTCATGGAGCAGCTTCGTACCGTATACGATCCAGAGCTAGGCATTAATGTCGTTGATTTAGGGCTAATTTATGATTTACGTATTGATGACGGGATTGTTTCCATTGTCATGACACTTACCACTCCAGGATGCCCGCTGCACGATTCCATTGTTGGTGGAGTCAAACGAGCGCTTATGCACATCGAAGGAATAAAAGATGTCGATGTGCAAATTACGTGGAATCCGCCATGGACGCCAGAGCGAATGAGCGAAGCCGCACTACGGCAACTAGGGCATATTTAAGAAAAGCGCAAGGCAAATGCCCTGCGCTTTTTATACGTGCTCGATAAACCATTGGACGGTTTCTAAAAATGCCTCCCGCGTCACTTTATGACCAGCCTCGTCGTCCGAAATGAATTTAAGTTTCTCGTTTGGATAAAGTGGTTTTATTTGATGGTAAAACTCATATGTATAGTGATAAGGGACGACTTGGTCACGCTCCCCATGCCACATCATAAGCGGACGACCACGTAATTTTTCCGGTTGTCTTGAAAGGTCGTACGGTGCTAAACGTTCGCGTTCTTTTTTCAGCTGTTCGTCTGACAATGGAATGGATAAACGCATTTGCTTTGCCAGTTCAATTTGTGCGTCAAAAAACGCTTCGTAGTTCGGGCTGCCCATTAACGAAACAGCCGCTTTAATCCAAGGGTATGTCGCAAGCGAGCCAAAGGTGACGATTCCCCCCATCGATGTGCCGGCAACGCCGATGCGATCTTCTTGAACAAGGTTTTGGTCGCACAATGCTTGTTTCAATTGTTCGACTTCATGAATCGTTTGCACGACGATGTTCCAAAATGCAAGTTGTAGTTTTTCGTTTGTCAACGATTGCTCGCGTTCGCCATGATAAATGGCATCTGGCAACACGACGCGATAGCCCGCTTCCGCCAATAAATACCCGAAATGAAGATTATGTTCTTTTGCGCTCGTAAAGCCGTGCACAAACATAATCAACGGCAGCTTTTCTTGCTGTTTTTCTGCCTTCACCACATGAAGCACCGGGATGCCAGCAATTTTTTCGTTTTGAATAATAACCATCCTGCGAAACCCCTTTTTTGTTAGTCTCTTCTCTAGTGTAACATGTAGACAAAAATTTTGGAAAAGAGTTACACTAAAAATGTCATTTTTGCCGTTCACAAAATAAATTTTGAATAAGGAGATAATATGGAACAGTATTTAATCGCATTGGATTTAGATGGGACGTTGTTAAAAGAGGATAAAACGATTTCTCCATTAACAAAGGAAGTGATTTTCCGTGCAAAAGAAGCCGGTCATCTTGTCGTCATCGCGACCGGTAGACCGTATCGTGCAAGCAAAATGTATTACGAAGAGCTAGAACTAACAACCCCTATGATTAATTTCAACGGCGCTTTTGTCCATCATCCAAAAGACGATGCATGGGGAATGTACCACTCTCCTCTCAGGCTCGAAACAGTAAAAGAAATTATTGAAGTAAGTGAAACATATCATGTCAAAAACATTTTGGCGGAAGTAATGGATGATGTGTATTTTCACGAACACGATGAAAAATTGCTTGATATAGTGAAGCTCGGCAATCCAAAAATTGAAATCGGTGACTTGCGGCAAGTGCTAAAAGCTGACCCGACGAGCGTCCTTATTCATAGCGATGAACAACATGCAGACGACATCCAGCATTATTTGTCTTCTGTGCATGCTAATGTGTTGCATCATCGCCGCTGGGCGGCGCCATGGCACATTATTGAGATCGTTCGCACCGGCGTTCATAAAGCGTTTGGGCTGCAGCGTGTGGCAGAATATTATCAAATCCCGCAACAACGCGTCATCGCTTTTGGCGATGAAGATAACGATTTAGAAATGATTGAATGGGCAGGATACGGCATTGCGATGGGGAACGCCATCGAGCCGTTAAAACAAGTGGCAAACGATGTGACAAAGACGAATGAAGAAGACGACATCGGTGTTTATTTAGAAGCGTTGTTAAAGTTGTAAGCAATTGCCTTACTAACGCTTCCTCGTTGTGGCCACAATAAAAGTGACGCCACGTTGCGTCTTCACTTTTTAAGGGGGAATGCGTCTTGGGCAAACGAAATAAATCGAAGCGATTCATTCAACAAAGCGTCGATACAATCGAAAAACACGATGAGCGAATTCCTTATCATATGACGTATGCAGAGGCAGAAGAACGGAAAGCAAGACAGGCGTTCGATATGTCGATTGGAGGCGAGTGACGATGGGCAATCGTCTATTCCAAGAAGCAAAAAAAGCAGTCATGCTGGCGAAACAAGCAGCGAACAAGCAAACAGATCATATGGACGAAGCAATCGCCATCGCCAAAAATGCCCTCTCCTCTGCTTACGCCCATTCCAACGTAGCCGAAAAAGCGCAACTGCGCCAACTGCAAGAGGAATTGAATCAGCTTAAATAGCGATGCGGAAAACCGCATCGCTTTTTGTTAATTTCCTACGATATCTGGATATTTATTCATAAACCGATAAATAATCACCGCTAAATCAGCTCGTGTTAACGAAGAAGATGGTTGGAACTCTTTCGACTTTGTTCCCGGCATAATTTTTAATTTGCT
>NZ_JAPSMC010000047.1 GCF_026847645.1 Anoxybacillus sp. J5B_2022 | reverse complement strand
CGTTAAACCCAAAAGAATGAAAATAAACATTCCCTTGAACTCGATCATTTATCTCGTCTCCAGATTCCATTAGATTTTGAAATGAAAAGCGTTGAATTTCATCATTCACCTGCTTATGTATATGCCCGAAGTGGACAACAAGCATTTTCGGCACCGGATACACGATATCCCAACTTACATCATCAAAAAGTGGTTGGTCATAAGGCATAAACTGAGACTGTCTGCTTTTTTGACGGTGCAATAAATATAAGCCAACCCCGAGCATGCGACCCACTTATGAATACGATCACTTCCTTTGGATGCAAAGGTAAAAAATGACGGATTCATCATAGCGTGACATATTGATTGAGTTCAATATGTTTTTTGAAAATTTTACTTTTATTTCACATAAAGGTTCAAGGTACTAAAAAAATTAGTACTTTACAGTTTTTGATAACAAAAATAGAATGGTAGGTGTACACGGTAATTTGAAAATTATGGAGGGATGGTCATGAAAGAGTTAAAAGTTGATGAGCTAATATCAATCGATGGAGGAATTAGTGCTTGCGGGAAAGTCTCTGTTGCAGCATTTGCTCATACGGCAGCGTTTACAGGGCTTATGACTCTTGCTGGTGTAAGTGGACCAGTAGGTTGGGTGCTTGGTACTTTCGTAGGTGGAGCATGGTTGGGCGCTTCGGCTGCAGCGGGTTGTTTGAAATGATTAAAAAAGAAGGAATAAGCCTTTTTTCAAGAGGAAGTTTTCAGCAACTGACGTTTCTTGTACTTCTCTCCCCTCTTTTTGTAAATTCACTATATAACGGGAATAAAACACTCTTTATGTGGCTCGTTATACTAATCACGCTTAGTAATCTAGGATTAGAGTTTTTTTTGACTAAAAAAAGGGGGAGAAATCCCAAAGAGTATATCGGGATCTTTACAATTGCAAGTATACCAATTAATGTGGTGATTTTACTGTTATTCGCTACTTAAAGTGAATTGGTGGCAACTAGCTGAGGGAGTTACGATATTGGCTGCTGCTTCTGGTTCCTATGTGACGGCAGCATTTTTACTGCCAACAGGAGCTGGCGCTGTGGCATCTGCAGCTGTTGGAATGGGATTACAAGTCGCAGCGTACTCAACAATTGCAGGGGCTTTTAAAAAATAATTGTTTACAAAAGCGGGAAGTTTAACTATTACATTCCCGCTTCGCTTCCAGATGATTTTTTGAGGAGTAGCGACAAATAATATGACGAATAAAAAATGGTTTCTATATTTTTTGTTATCAGGAATACCCCTTACAATATACGGGGTATTAGTTGTGCTAAAAATCTTGGTGTATCGTAGCGATTTAAACAATTTAATGGAAGCTATTTTAGGAGGGTTGTTTCTTATTGCTGGATTTACATCTTTGTTTTTTGCAAGGCATTATTATAACAAGTATAAAAGAGAGAATCATGGTCAAGAGATAGAGTGATATTTTTGTATAAGCCTTATGATGAAGCAATAAAACTTTTAAAAAGAATTATGGATTGATTTCGTTTTTTTACTCTCTTTTGAGAGGAAATGAAATAAACATAAACGCAATTCTTTTAACGGTATGTATGTTCATTTTGTATTTACATTTTAGAATGAGCGATCTTGATGAAAAATAACGAATATATTCAAGCTATTGAAAAATAGTTTAAATGATTGCCCATTTAGTTTAGAGGTGTAGTCAATATGTTTTCTCTTTTCAACAAATACTACTGTATCAAACAACACGACATCAAAGACTGCGGACCAGCTTGTTTGGCTACGGTATGCAAGCAATATGGGTTAAAAGTGCCGATATCGAAAATAAGAGAAGTTGCTGGTACAGATAAGCAAGGAACGAATTTATACGGTTTAATTAAAGCGGCGGAGCAGCTTGGGTTTACAGCAAAAGGGGTTCGAGGCAATCAAGAAAGCCTTTTTCAACCTTTTCCGTTACCAGCGATTGCTCATGTCATTGTGAATCAAAGTTTATTGCATTATGTTGTCATTCATAAAATTACAAACAAAGAAATTGTTATTGCCGATCCTGCCGAAGGGTTAAAGAAAATGTCGCCTGAGGAGTTTTTTCAAATATGGACGGGGATTCTTGTATTGCTCGTACCAGCTCCGACATTTGAAAAAAGGGATGAAACGAAAGGATTATTTGAGCGTTTCATTGGCATGCTTAAGCCGCAAAAAGGCATTTTATTGCAAATTTTTTTAGCGAGTGTTTTATTTACGATATTAGGGGTTGTCGGTTCATTTTATTTCCAGTTTTTGATTGATGATATTTTATCGGAAAACCTTGAAAAGACGCTACATATTTTATCCATAGGCATGATCGTTTTATATACATTTAAGGTGTTGTTAAACGCATTTCGTACATATCTTTTAATTTACTTAAGCCAAAAGTTAGATCTTGGACTCGTTTTAGGATATTATCATCACGTTTTATCGTTGCCGATGAATTTTTTCAATACGAGAAAAGTAGGAGAAATTATTTCGAGATTAATGGATGCTTCAAAGGTTCGAGATGCGATTTCTGGAGCAACATTAACGATCATGATTGATACGTTCATGGTCATTATCGGTGGAGCGATTTTATATGCACAAAATTCCTTTCTGTTCGGTGTTACTGTTTTGTTAGTTCCGTTATATGCGTTGATTGTATGGGCATTCCATAAACCGTTTGAAAATGTCAATAGAAAAGAAATGGAGAAAAACACGGAGTTAACATCTTATATTGTAGAGTCAATGAACGGAATTGAGACGGTAAAGGCGTATAATGCGGAAGAAGAAGCGAAGTTTAAAACAGAGCAAAAGTTTATTTCCTTTTTAAAAACTGTGTTTTCGCATGGGATGATAAACAATTTCCAATCATCATTAAAAACATATTTGCAACTTGTCGGAGGAATCATCATTCTTTGGGTTGGAGCAAATGAAGTACTAAAAGGAAACATGACAGTGGGGCAACTAATTGCCTACAACGCTCTATTAGCTTATTTTCTTGAACCGATCCAAAACTTAATTAATTTACAGCCGATGATCCAATCAGCCGTTGTTGCAGCGGATCGATTAGGGGAAATTTTAGATTTAGAAATCGAAAAATCGAAAGATGAAGAGAAAAAAATAAAAGTAGAAAGTTTAAAAGGCGACATTGTCATTAGAGATTTACAATTTCGCTACGGAACGAGAGATGTCGTATTGAAAAATATTAACCTTCATATCCGTCAAGGAGAAAAAATAGCACTCGTCGGCGAGAGCGGATCGGGAAAAACAACGCTTGTGAAGTTGCTTATGCGATTTTATGACTATGAAAAGGGCGATATTTTAATCAATGATATCAACATTAAGGATATGAACTTAGAACGATTAAGACGAAAAATTGCGTATATTCCGCAAGAAAACTTTTTCTTTAGTGGAACGATTCAAGAAAATTTATGTTTAGGGATGGAGCGGGAAGTTTCATTAGAGGAAATTATTGCTGCAACGAAAGTGTGTCATGCGCATGAATTTATCAATCATTTGCCGTTACGTTATCAAACGATGCTTGAGGAAAACGCGTCTAATTTATCTGGCGGACAAAAACAACGTTTAGCTATCGCAAGAGCCATTTTAAAAAAACCTGATATTTTAATTATGGACGAAGCGACGAGCAATCTTGATTCTACAACGGAAAAAGCAATATCTGAGACGATTTATGAATATTGCCGTGAGATGACGACCATTATTATCGCCCATCGTTTAAGTACAATTATGAGATGCGACAAAATTTATGTGATGGAGCACGGTGAAATTATTGAAACAGGGACACACGATGAACTGATGAATATGAAAGGAAAGTATTATGAACTATGGAAAAACCAAATTCCACATGAACCAAGTCCAATTGCAACAATGTAAAGGGTGTTAAACATGAACGCTTATATACGAGAGATGAATGAGTTAACGGATAGCAGAGAATTGCTAGAAGCAAAACCGCATCCGTTTGTTCCTGTTTTTATTTCTTTGTTATGTTTGTTTGTTGCGTCGTTTATCGTGTGGGCTTATTTTGGCGAGATGGATATTGTTGCGAAAGCGAAGGCTGTTGTTCGACCAAATGAAAACGTTAGCACGATTCAGACGCCTGTATCTGCAAAAGTGAAGCGAGTGAACTATGTACAAGGTGAGAAAGTACACAGGGGAGACGTATTGCTCGAGCTAGATGCAAGCGAACTTGATGTTCAAAAACAAATGATTGAGCAACAGCTCCAAGAAGCGAAAGAAGAGTTAGAGCAACTGCGTACGTTTAAAAAAAGTGTTGAGCAACATAAAAATTTGTTTACGAAAAACGATAATGACTATTATGAAGCATACATGAAGTACGCAGTAGACTATGAAAAATTAAGTGGTGAATTGAAACAAATTCGTCTTGGATTAATGAAAGAAAAACAAGATGTGAATCGTTCGCAAAACGAAACGAAAGAAAAAGAACAAGTGCTGTTTGCCACACAAAAAGAGCAAGAGCTTACGATCCAATCGTTATATAAAGAAATCGCACGTTTAAGTAATATCGTCCGTGATCTGCAATTACTTGAAAAGTGTTATTTAGAAAATAAAAATTACTTTACGAATGCAACGTCTGTTTATGCAAATCAATATATGGACTTTCAAAATACTGTTCTTAAACTGCAAAAAACAGTACAGCAAAAGAAAAATGAGTATGACAGATTGATTTTTTTAGGAGAGCAATATGTTCCAAAGAGTAAAATTGAACAAAGCAAAATAGAGTATGAACTGGCTAAATTAGAGTTGGAAAATTATATTAATGGGAAATTACAATCGGTTCGGTTAGATATACAAACGAACAAACAGAAGCTCAATGAAATGAATGTCCAACTGCAAAAACTGCAAAAAGCGAGTACAATCGAGCCACAGCTACAAGGAATTCAATCGTTAAAAAATGACTTACAGCAGAAAACGCAATCTCTCAATCAAGAAATTTCTTTGCAAGAAAACTTAGAAAAGACCTCATTAGAAAAATTCAAAACAGATAAATTGGTAGAGATTAACCAATCGATCAAGCAGCAAGAAAGACTTGTAAAAGATCTTGAAGGAAAACTCAATGACGTTCTTGTTCAACTTCGAAATTATCGCATTACCGCGCCGATTAATGGAGTTGTCAATACCATTAAAACCGTCAATGAGGGAGATATGATTCATCCGAATGACCCGATTTTAACTGTGATTCCAGATCACCAGTCCCAATATAAAATGATCATTTATGTACTGAATAAAGATATAAGCAAAATGAAAGTTGGTGATAAAGTAAACTATCATTTTGCTGCACTCCCATATCGAGAGTACGGGGAGCTTGAAGGAAGAATTATGAGAATAAGCACAGATTCAACGGTTAATCCAGAGGATGGGATGAGCTACTATATCGTAGAAGCAACCGTTCAAAATCAATTTTTACGGAGCTATAAAGGAAAAAAAGCAAAGATTAAAGTCGGAATGCAAGCAGAGGCGCTTGTTGTCACAGATTCGAAAAAGATTTTGCACTATATTTTAGAAAAAATAAATTTAAAAGAATAGGAGAGAGAAAAATGAGTGAATTATTACAACAAGAGCAAGAACAATCATTAGTAACGGAAAAAAAAGAAGGACAGGCTCTTTCGTGGAAAACGATGATTTTATTTTTCCTTTCGTTTTTGGGAATGTCGTTTGCGGTTGGAGTTATTTTTGGCATTATTGGCGGTGTAACAAATAATGAAAGATTGTTGAATGCACTTCAAGGGTACGTAGGGCTTTTTATTGATGCGCTTATGTTTGGGATAGCACTTCTCTTGTTTAAAAAAGTTCGTGTTTTTCTTAGAGGGAGTTTCGATAAAAAGGCAATTTATGAATGGAAAACGTATTTGTATATCCTATTGGCAATTTTCATAACGTACGCTGTACAATTTATTTCATTCCGTGTGATTGGATTTGAAAATCCGGAAGCGCAAGAAAAAGTGATGGGGCTTCAAGGAGCGCAAAGCACGTTCGAATTCGTTCTTATTGGGTTAGCTGTTATCCTTGTTACGCCAATTAAAGAAGAACTGCTATTCCGTGGCGTTCTTCATCGTTTTTTAGAGAAAAAGTATCATTTTTATGTAGGGCTTGTTGTGTCTTCAATTATATTTGGATTAGCACACTTCGGTTATCCTGTAAATGGGGCGATTATAGGGGTAATTACTGTCGTACTTTATCGATTAACGCAGTCATTATACACTTCAATTATTTATCATGTCATTTGGAACGCTTTTGTTTTTAGCACGCTATTGCTTAGTTAGGGGAGAAGTTATGTTGAGGATGAAGCTAAGTTTTATTTTACTCATATTTGTTCTTTTCCCTATGCATGTAAAGGCGAGTGAAGTAATCCCAAGACAATTGACATTGGATTATGTTTTAGACGAAGGTGTAAAGCAATCAAACGATGTTCTCGTTTATACGTATAAATGGGCGATGCTAAATGCACAAAAAGAAACTGTTCGAGAAAGCTTAAATGAGCTCAAGGAACCTACGCTAGAGCCGTTGAAGTTATTACCAACGACAAGAGAGTATTTTTTAACACTATATCCGAACTATGAGAAAGCATCCGAAGAAGAAAAGCAAATCATTGATCAACAAATTGCCATTCAGATCGGCATTAACCAATCGCTTAATATAATCATTCAGCAAAACTATCAAGCTTCTCAAGAACAAATAAAGGCTTTGCAAAAAGATATACAAGAAAAGAAAAGACAGCTAGCATTGCTCATAAAGGAGTTAGAAAGCAACCAAAACGTAACGAAAATAGATGAACAAGAAGCAAAAGAGTTCATTCGATATCAACTTGCGAAAAAATATATTTCCATTTTGTCATACGATGAACAAATCGCCTACTTACAAAAGGAAGTACAATTTTTAGCAGACGACGTGAAGCGAGTAGAAGCAATGGTTAAGATAGGAGAGGCGAGTGAAGACGAGTTGAGAAAAAAGCAACGGGAATGGGAAAATAAGAGGAAGGAGATCGAAAATGTTCAGAAAGAAAGGGGAGTTCTAGAGCTCCAACTAAAAATAGACTTAAATATCCCGATGACACAGCAAGTTACATTCCAATCTGTCCCAGATTCATTTTTTCGTAAAATCGAGAACCCAAAAGATATGAAGAATCTTCTTCAGCGTTCCTTCACCTATTTAAAGAAGCAAGAAAGTCTCAAATTAGCAAATGATAAAAAAGAGCAGGCAACCAACCAAATCGAGAAGCAACAAATGGAGCAGTATGTAAAAATGGCAGAGGCTGAATTGAATGCGACAGCGAAAAATCTAGAAAAATTTTTAGCTAAACGATATAATGAATTTGATCGTTTATATGCGAAATACGAAGATGCATATGATGTGTATCAACAAACGCTGTCAGAGCAAGACTATTACGAAAAACAATGGAAAATCGGTTTGATCTCTGAACACGACTATAAAGGATTGATGTTGAATGTTGACAAAGCGAAGAGGGATTACATGTTAGAATTAATGTCGTATTATTTGCTGCAGATAGAAGAAAAACAGTTTCATAATGGATATATTCCTTTGCCATGAGCGGCAAAAGAGGGTGTCCAAAAAGTAACAGGGCACCCCTTCTTATAACCATATATACGCGTGAAACACCTTTACAACTATTGTATTTTTCTCGAAGAAAGACGATCTTTTGGCTGAGCCACTTTTGTCAACAATGTTACGGGGTAGGTGAAACGCCACCGATTGTAGCCCCTATCCCAAATCCACCCATTGACATATCTTTTAGCACTCCTCTTGCTTCTTTTCCTGTCATTTTCCCTGATACGAGTCCCGCAATTACTGTAGCATATCCTGCTGTAAATCCAATCCCCGCGCCGAGAAAGCCGCCAATAAGCGCGCCAGCAAGCCCTCCACCATATGCTTCTACTAACTCTTTTTCATTTAGTTCTACATAATTACTCACAATTGATCTCCTTTCTTTGGAATAAAATAGCCGATTAATACAACAATAATATAAATAAATAAAGGATGTTCGACTATTTTTTGGTCAATCGCTGCTGCAATATAATGGATGGATATGATAAGGACAAATAAAATGGTGATAGTTGGGAAACGACCTAGCCTTTTTATAATATTTTGCCTAATTTTAAATTTCGTTTCTACATATAATTCAAGAAATAACGCAATCAAAAATGCAATGAACAAATAAAAAAACTTACTAGCCATTAGTGGGTCGCCTTCCAGATTAGATCCCCAACATATCCACCAACAATTGTTCCAGCGGCTGCACCTATTCTTGCTCCGATTGCTCCACCTACTGGTCCGCCAATTGCTCCACCAGCTAATCCACCGATTGTTCCTATTCCACCAACAAATCCATAGTAGGCTACGGTACTAACAACTTTTGAAAAGCTAATCCCTCCTTCAATCATTTCTAATTCGGTCATAGATAGTTCTTTAAGATCATAGCTCATTTATCTATCCCCCTGAATGATTTTGGTTACGCATATATGTTAACAATGGTAGGAGGAATAGGTAAGTACTGTTTTTTTATAGTACCTTTTTACATAAAAGAGCGGCGAAAAAATTGAGTAATTATCCTATTTCATTCCCCTTTCCCTTGCTTATGGTTCTTTTTTTAAATATAATATATTTAGAATTTTTTTAATTGTAAAATGAATGATTATTCATTCACAAAGTAAATGGGGGAGGGAGTTTGATGAATTTATCTTCACGGTTGGCAGAGGTGGCAGGGCAGTTGCCGGATAAGGAGGCGTATGTATACGAAGGGGAGCGGCGTACATATGGCGAGCTAAATGCGGCAGTATCGCAGTTTGCTAGCGGGTTGCGCCACCTCGGCATTCAAAAAGGGGATCATATTGCATTATTATTGGGAAACTCTCCGTATTTTGTCATCGGTTTATATGGAGCATTGCGGGCAGGAGCGACGGTCATTCCGATTAACCCGATTTATACTCCCGATGAAATTGGCTACATTTTGAACAATGGGGACGTGAAAGCGGTCATTGGCTTAGATTTGCTCGTTCCATTATTTGTGAAAATGGCAGCGCGGCTGCCGAAAGTAGAACATGTCATTGTTTGTGAAACACCACAAGGAAAAGAACAAGGGATTTCATTGACAGGAAAAATGAAATCGTTTACAGAAGTGTTGGCAACAGGGGATGTTCATTTCGAGGGACCAGAGTTGGCAGATGACGACGTAGCGGTCATTTTATATACGTCCGGTACGACAGGTAAGCCGAAAGGGGCGATGCTGACGCATAAAAACGTTTACAGCAATGCACAAGATACGGCGAACTATTTGAAAATTAATGGAGAAGACCGCGTCATCGCGACATTGCCGATGTTTCATGTATTTTGCTTGACGGTTGCGTTAAATGCCCCGCTGATGAACGGGGGAACAGTGCTTATCGTTCCGAAATTTAGCCCAGCGAAAATTTTTCAGCTTGCACGAGAAGAAAAAGCGACAATTTTTGCTGGTGTACCGACGATGTACAATTTCCTTTATCAATATGAAGAAGGAAAAGCGGAAGATTTGCAGACGCTTCGACTTTGCATCTCTGGCGGGGCGTCCATGCCGGTCGCACTACTGAAAAACTTTGAACAAAAATTCAAAGTGATTATTTCGGAAGGGTACGGACTTTCCGAAGCGTCCCCAGTGACGTGCTTTAATCCGCTCGACCGTCCGAGAAAACCAGGCTCGATTGGTACGAGCATTATGAACGTTGAAAATAAAGTTGTGAACGAATTTGGTGAGGAAGTTCCAGTCGGGGAAGTAGGAGAGCTTATTGTGCGCGGTCCAAACGTGATGAAAGGCTATTACAACATGCCGGAAGAAACGGCGCACACGATTCGCGACGGTTGGTTGTATACAGGCGATTTAGCGAAAATGGATGAGGAAGGCTATTTTTACATCGTGGACAGGAAAAAAGATATGATTATTGTCGGTGGCTATAACGTGTACCCACGCGAAGTGGAAGAGGTATTATACAGCCATCCAGATGTTGTAGAAGCGGCGGTCATTGGCGTTCCGGACCCAAATTTCGGCGAAGCAGTCAAATGCTTTGTTGTGTCGAGAAACCCGAATTTAACGGAAGAACAATTGATCGAATATTGTCGCGAGCATTTAGCGAAATATAAAGTTCCAAGCTCGATCGAGTTTTTAGAGGAACTTCCGAAAAATACGACCGGAAAAATTTTGCGAAGAGCGTTAAAAGAACAATTGACAGCGACGGAAACGTGAAAGAAGATGTCCTTTTTAGGGCATCTTCTTTTTATTTTATTGAAAAATGGAACGAATTTTGCGAAAATTGAAAAAATAGGGGGCTTTCAACTGTCAGTTATAAATTTATAAATATTTACAAAAACCTCATGATTATTTATGATATTTGTAATTACAAAACAAAGCCAAGAAAATGGCGAAGGAGCTGGGAGAAGATGATCAAAACGTACAAAGTCATGCTTCTGCCCAACAACAAGCAAAAGACGAAGCTCTTTCAATGCGCAGGTGTTGCCAGATGGGCGTACAATTTTGCGTTAGCACAAGAACAAGAAAATTATAAACATGGCGGTAAATTCTTAGGGGATGACAACATTAGAAAACGACTTACGCAACTCAAAAAAACGGAAGAATTTGCGTGGCTGAATCAATATTCCAACAACATCACGAAACAAGCAATCAAAGACGCATGCAACGCCTATACAAACTCTTTTGAAGGTAGAGCGGAGTTTCCGAAATTTAAAACGAAAAAGCGCAGCCGACCGAGTTTTTATCAAGATACGGAAAAAATTAAAATCACAGAAACACATGTGAAATTAGAAAAACTCATCACTTCGAGAAAGAAAAACAAACAAAAGCTGAATTGGATTCGGCTAGCCGAAAAAGGAAAAATTCCGCATGGAAAGCACGTGAAATATACGAACCCAAGGATCGTATTTGATGGACTGCATTGGTTTTTAACCATCGGTGTGGAAGAAGTTGAAGTGAAGTATGAAGCCTACACCGAAGGCATCGGTGTCGATTTAGGCGTAAAAAACCTAGCAACGGTAAGCAGTGGGAGGACGTTCAAAAACATCAACCAAACGCCCAAAGTGAAAAAGCTGGAAAAAAGCATCAAACGACTACAAAGAAAGCTGTCGCGAAAATATGAAATGAATAAAATCCAAACCAAAGGAGGTGAATTCCGTTACAGAAAAACGGAAAACATCAAAAAGTTAGAACTCCTTGCTCGGAAAAAGCGAAGAAGGCTGAAAAATATCCGGTTAAATTATACCCACCAGATTACGACTACTTTGGTGAAAGCCAAACCAGCGTATGTCGTGATGGAAAATTTAAACACAAGCGGGATGTTAAAAAACAACAAGCTATCGAAAGCGATTCAAGAACAAACATTCCATGAATTTAAAAGACAAATGACGTACAAATGTGCACGTCGTGGAATCAAGTTGGTTGTTGCCGATCGTTTCTATCCTTCAAGCAAAATGTGCAGCAATTGCGGTCATGTGAAAGAGAAGTTATCGTTATCGGAACGGACGTATCATTGCGAAGCATGCGGGATGGAAATGGATCGGGACTTGAATGCAAGCATCAACTTGAAAAATTACGTCAAGTCCATGGTTTAGCACCACACGCAATCATGGATATGTACCCATTCGTTCGTGGGGAGTTAAAGCCTTCGGAGCACTATACCAAACGAAAGTAGCCTTGGCGAAATCGGGTGCGATGAACAAGGAAGGAAACATAGATCTTTATAAGTTTCTTATAAAGTCTTATAAGTTTTCTGTAACGGGAGAAACGTGGAAACAATTTTAGCGACAAACAAATTGTCATCGTTTCGTCAAGGGGCGCAAGCTGGGGTAAGCATTGCCATCGGTTATATGCCGATCGCTCTCACTTTTGGGCTGCTGGCGAAAACGACGGGGCTGACGCTCACCGAAACGGTCATGATGAGCATGATTGTCTTTGCTGGCGCTTCGCAATACATTGCGCTTAATTTGTTGTCACTCGGCACAGGGACATTCGAAATCGTGCTGACGACGTTTATTTTAAACATTCGTCATTTCTTGATGACGGCCTCATTAAACGAAAAAGCGGATCATGATGCATTATGGAAAAAAGCGCTATATGCGTTCGGCATTACGGATGAAACGTTTTCGGTAGCGGCGACGAAAGAGGGAAATGTTAACGCTGCGTATATGTTTGGCCTCATTGCGTTGTCTTACGGGAGCTGGGTTGTGAATTCAGGAATTGGCCATCTCGTCGGAGCAAGCTTGCCGCAAAGTTTGCAAGAGAGCATGTCGGTTGCGTTGTATGCGATGTTTATCGGTCTGCTCGTTCCATCGCTCAAAAAGCAGCGAAAAACGATATGGCTTGCTGGGTTAGCAGCGGTAGTAAATTCGTTGTTGTTGCTAGTATTTCATCTGCCGAAAGGATGGGCGATTGTTATAGCGACGCTCTTGGCAGCGGTCATCGTTCAATATATTGCAAAAGAAAGCGAGGGAAAACATGATGCGTAGTGAAATCGCTTGGATGATTCTTGGCATGGGGCTTGTGACGTACATTCCGCGCATGCTTCCGCTCGCTGTCTTCCATCGGGTGAAGCTGCCACCGTTTTTGCAAGGGGTGTTAAAAAACGTTCCGTATGCGACGTTAGGAGCGCTCATTGTGCCGGGCATTTTTTTTATTCATGAAGATATATGGTTTGGCGTTCTCGGATTTATCAGCGCCTTTGTGGCCGCTTGGTTCGGGGCGAACGTTATTGTCGTTGTGCTGGCTTCTGTTGCGGTTTTAAGTCTATATGCGTTGATTTAGAAAAACCACCGATCTCATCGGTGGTTTTATTGTATTTCATCCATAATTGTTTTATATACATCTTGAACGTTAAATCCCTTTTTGCCCATGCCGAATTGTTCAATCACCCGGTTGTTTTTATCGAGCAAATATGTATATGTTGTATGAATAAACATGCCGTTTCCAGGGTCACGGTATTGAAAATCAAACGCATCGGCCACTTTTTTTGTATCTTTTTCACTTCCGCGGAGCAATATCCATCCTTGATCGTGCGGTTGAATGCCAAACGTTTTCGCGTATGCTTGCAGTTTTTCACGTGTATCGCGTTTTGGATCAATTGTAATTGTGATAAACTCGACTTTGTTGCCAAATACATGTTGTTGTTCTAACTTTTGGCGGAGTTTTGTCATTTCAAATGTCGTATTTGGACAAATATCAGGGCAATTTGTATAAATAAACTCAAGAAGCCGCACTTTTGGTTTCATGTCGCTAAAACGATATTCGTCTCCCCATGCCGTTTCCATCGTGATATTGCGAGGAAGCTCCATTTGCCACTGGCGATATACAGAAAAATAAAAAATGCCAGCACCTACGAAAATGACAAACAAGCTACCTAACGTCCAATAAATTTTTTTCACGCGAGTCACCCCCTTGTTTTTATCATACATGAAAATGAAAAGAAAAACGAATCATGATTTTGAATTTTGTCTGACGTTCTAATCGAAAGAAAAAGGATTAAACTAAAATAGTAGCGTTGTCCATAAAAAGGAGGATTTTATGAAAAAAATCATCGGTTGGGCGATCATCATTTATGTTTTGTATTGTATAGGAATCGCATGGTATTTATTTTCGTTTGCCGATTCGTCCATTCCTTCCAAATGGAAAGGAACGAGCGCGGATCCGGCAACGTTTTTAACGCCGAGCGAGCAAGTTTTAAGCGAGCAATATTCGCAGTGGAAAAACTTTTTATTTTTCGTGTCTGTTCCTTATGACTGGCTCGCTTATTTGGCGGTGTTATGGCTAGGGATGGCAAAAGCGCTGCAAACATGGTCGGAGAAAGCGACGAAATGGTTTGTACTTCAAGTGGCTTTTTATGTATTTTGGTTTTCTATTATTATGACAGTGCTGACGCTGCCGTTTGATTTTATAAGCTATCGCATTTCGTGGGCATATGGCGTCAGTACACAGTCGGTTTTTAGTTGGATGCGCGATGAGGCCATGGATTTTTTAGTTAATACCGTGATGCTGTTTTTGATCGTTGTTGTGTTGTACGGGCTCATTCGCCGCTTTGAAAAGCGTTGGTGGCTGTACGCGTGGATGGTGTCGGTGCCGTTTACGATCTTTTTTATGTTCATTCAACCGGTTGTGATCGATCCGCTTTATAACGATTTTTATCCGTTAAAAGATAAGGTACTAGAGGCCAAAATTTTGGCATTGGCGGAAAAAGCCCATATTCCGTCTGATCATGTGTTTGAAGTCAATATGTCTGAAAAAACGAACACCTTAAACGCCTATGTAACCGGAATCGGCTCTCATGCCCGCATCGTGTTATGGGATACGACATTACAGCGATTGAAGGAAAAGGAAGTATTGTTTATTATGGCGCATGAAATGGGGCATTACGTCATGAAGCATGTGTATTGGGGAGTGGCCAGCTATATCGTTCTTACGTTTGCTGGTTTGTTCGTGGCGGGGCGGGTGATGAACTGGCTCATTCGCAGATGGGGAGAATACTTTCATCTTCATAAAATAAGCGCTCTCGCCTCGCTTCCGATGTTTTTGCTCGTCATTTCTGTGCTCAACTTTTCCGTAAGCCCTGTTGTCAATATGGTATCGAGATATGAGGAACATGCCGCTGACGAGTATGCCATTAAACTGACAAAAGATCCGGATGCGGCAATTTCTGCTTTTCAGAAATTAACGAAAGCAGGTTTAAGCGAAGTCAATCCGCCAGTTTTTGTGAAAATATTCCGTTATACACATCCGACCATTTTTGAACGAATGGTTTTTTTAGAAAAACAAAAATATAGTGAAAGGAACTAAATTACTTGGAAAGAAGGGCATCCCAAAAGGATATGTCAAACCTTTTGGGATGCTCGTATATTATGATATTTAGTGATGACTGAGGTTATGAGATGGTCGGTGGGTTGTTAACACAAGATCATCTATTTTTTAATTGTGAGATCTTTTCTTTTATCCATAGCGGCAAACGAATCGTCGTGCTGATCAGTAGTGTAATCACCACTAAAATGGCTGCTGATTTATTGGCAATTTCTTGGGCATCCTCTACAAGCGCTTCTGATTGGACATACCATAAATGGACAGGTAATGTCCCTCCTTCGGATAGAGGATTGAAATCCCACATGACTCCGGACGTTGATGTCCCTCCTGTTAGAAGAATAATGGCCGATTCCCCAAACGCCCGACAAGCAGCTAGGCTAATTCCTGTTAAAATGCTAGCCATCGCCGCTGGAAGAACAACCTTAAGAATGGTTTTAGATTTGGTTGCTCCTAAAGCAAACGAAGCTTCTCTAAGTTCTTTCGGTACAGCTGTGATCGCTTCCTCAGTTACTCGAGCTAAAACTGGCAGATTCAGCAGAGCTAATGTCACCGATGCACCGATGATTGTAACACCTATTTGGAAATATTCTACAAATAAAACATATCCAAATAATCCAAACACAATAGAAGGAACGGAAGCAAGACTTTCGACAGAAGTGCGTACAAATTCTGTGAATGTATTATTAGGCGCATATTCTGCTAGAAAAATCCCTGTCCCAATTCCAATTGGTAAAGACATTATCAATGAAAGAATAAGAATGTAGAATGAGTTTAATAAAAACGGACCTACGCCACCTCCTGCATCAATTTCTTCAGGTAAGCCGATAAGGAAATGAACAGACATTTTCGGAAGCCCTTTACTTAAAATGATATAAAGTAGCGAAAAAATGAGAAAAAATATAAATATTGATATTCCTGTAGCGATCCACGTCATCATTTTGTTAAAGTGTATAGCTTTTGAGATATTTCTTTTATGAGTATGGAAAAGCGATTGTTTCATACTATTTTACTCCTTTAGGGCGCATTTTACGGATAAGGATAATAAAAATCATCGACATCATGAGCAGTAAAAACGCCATCATATATAGCGCGTAATTCCATGTGGAATCAAAATCAACATTCAAAATTTGCATGACGATATTACTTGTTAATACACTTGTTGGTGTAATTAAATTAAAGCCAAACTGAGCTACGTTTCCTATAACCATTACAACTGCCATTGTTTCTCCAAGCGCACGAGTCATTCCGAGAATAATACCTGTTAAAATTCCTGATTTAGCGGCAGGCAGTAGAACTTTTGTAATCATTTGAAATTTTGTACTTCCCAAGGCGTAGCTTGCCTCCCGCAATTCCTTTGGAATAGAGCAAATGGCATCATCGGCGATGCGGGTAATGGTTGGTAAGATCATAATTGTCAGTACAAGAGATGCTGCGAGAATTCCATCGCCGACAGTAGCACCTGTTACCTTCCGAATAAGAGGAATTAAAATAGTCGATCCTAAATAGCCGTATACAATTGACGGAATACCTACTAATAAATCGAGCAGAGAACGCATAGTGTTCTTTAGTGAATTAGGAGCGATTTCAGCGATATAAATAGCGATACATAAAGAAATTGGTGTGGCGATAGCCAAGGTGATGGCTGTCAAATATATGGTCCCCATTATAAAGACAGCTGCACCATATTTTCCGTTTTCTGGATCCCATTTTGTTGAAAAGAAAAATTCTGAAAGGGAAACATCTTTAAATACAAGTAAGCCTGTTTTGCTAATAAATATCACGATAGAAAACAGCGTAATTCCTAGAAATAGTGCACTAAAAACACAAAGATAGCGAAATAAATGGTTGTGAACATATGTTTTTGTCCATTTTGTCTGAGAACGCATGAGGTTAAAAGATTGTGCTGTGTTTTTTGATAAATTGTTTGATAGTCGCTCCATAATATAGAGATCCTCCTAAATAAAACAAGTAAAAACACCAGCCTCTAGGGCTTTCAAGAGGCTGGTATAGATTTACTTCGCTTGTTATTTTACTGGAATGAATTTTAATTTTTTCAATGAACCGTTTTGGAATTTTTTGCTCAACATGTAGTCAATGAATGCTTTATCTACACCTTTTGCTTCACCTTTTGTTAACAAATAGCCATAGCCATAAAAGACGTATTTTCCACTTGCAGCGTTTGCAGTTGAAGCTTGTACACCGTTAATCGATACAGCTTTAATATCACCTTTTACATATGCTAAGTCTGCAAAACCAATAGCGTTCGGATTACTTTTTACTTTATTTACCATATCTCCAGATTTACCAACTTCAATATAGTTATCACCAGAAGTTTTAATATCTACTCCATTTAGAATTTTATCTTCAAAATTAACGCGAGTTCCAGAACCTTTCACACGGTTTACAACAACGATTTCCTCGTCTTTTCCACCTACTTGCTTCCAGTTTGTAATTTTACCAGCGTAAATATCTTGAATCTGTTTGATCGATAAGTTGTTCACAGGATTATCTTTGTTTACAATTACAGCAAATGGAATTTTAGCGATTTTATAAGCTTTTAAGTCGCTATAGGCTTTGAATCCTCCTACAGAACGAGTTGCATCCCAGTCGCAAGCACCGATTGTAGCAACTCCTTTAGACACCGATTGTGGTCCTGCGATAGAAGAAGTGCCAGATACGACAATTTTCACTTTAGGATTTAGTTTCTTAAATTCTTTTGCTGCTTGTTGAGTTAATGGTAAAAGAGCAGTAGACCCTGCAATGACAATTTTTCCTGACATTTGTTCAGCGTTTGCCTGGTGATTGGCGGCAAATGATGAACCGATTAATAGTGCGGAAGATAAAGCTACTGCTGCTATGCTTTTAAATAATGCTTTTAATTTCATGTTTCCCACTCCTTGTTTCTTATTTTGTAATATCTACGAATTGACCGTTTTCTAAAATAGCCACTTTTTCCCCTGTTTGACTGAGCATTGTAACAGCGATTTGTTTATTGTATGGGGACACGGATAAAGATGTAATCATCTCTTTCGTACTAGCGAGCTGTGTTAATTTCTTTGTTTCTGGATTTAATGAATGAATCGTATAAGTACCGTTTGCTTCTTCGATCACGACATAGATTGTACCGTCTGAAACAGTAATATCTATAATATTTTTATTAGCTAGCAACGTTTCTTCCTGACCGCCTTTAAGCATTTTCAAGGAAGGAAAGCTTGTTTTGTCGTTGGTTGCGCTTAAGTAGATAACTTGATTGTTAGAAACAAAGTTGCTATCGACTTTATTATCAGCCGAATTTGTCAATTGCACAGGTTGTTTATTATTAGAAGTTAAATCCACGATAAATAGCTGCGGATCCGTTCCTGCTGTGTCGATTGAGTCGACATCTGTATTTTGGTTATCGGTATACGTTGTTTTTGCCTCTTTCGCTGCTGTATATAAAATTGTTGTTCCGTCTGGAGAAAGGAGAAGATCCGACTTGTATTTTACTTTGTCATCCACAAGTTTAGTAATGACTCCGCTATCAACGGAAACAACGGAGATCACATCGTTATTGCTTCCTTGAATAAAATACAAACGTTTTGAATCTTTGGACCAAATTAAGTCCACTTTCACATCATCGTCGTCACTAATTTGTTTTGTTTTTCCATTCATTAAATCAATCGTGTATAATAACCCGTTGTCATCAACGTACGCTGCATATTTGCCGTCTGGAGAAACGACTGCATCGCTTTGTGGGATTGTTGCGACAACTTTTCTTGAGTGAATGTTGATCAGTTTTAAAACAGAATTATCTTCATTTTTTACCAATATGAGAGATGGGCTCACCCATTGAGGGGTTGTATTTGATCCTTTTAAAAAACCAGCTGTGGCAATGAATCTTCCCTCAATGTCACCGCCTAATGCATTGACAATAGAAGTTAAATCAGCATAAGGCACGTCTTTAATCACTACTGGCGTAGATGGCATTTTAGATTTTTTGCCGTTCACATTTAATGTGTTGCTAAAAGGGTTTAATAGTATTTGTTTATTTTTTTCATAAATCGTAATCATTTTATTTTTTTTATTAAAAGAAACAGATGCACCAAACGCAGAAGCTAAATCGTGAATCGAATATAAAGTTGTTTTGTCGAATGACAATGTTCGGATCGATTTTTGTGTTCCATCAAAAGTTAATAGAGATTTATTTGTTTCAGCTTGTCCTTTTGTCGATAAAATCATCACTTGCTGATCGATCAACAATTGTCCACCTAACAACTCGGACATGCGTGTTGCGTCGACATATAGTTCGTTTTTAACAAGTTTAGAAGGTATCGATAATGTTTTTTTCTTTCCATTAACAATAATGGTTTCGCTATTTTGCATTAGAATCATCTCTAATTTTGGAGATTTACGAGAAATATAGTGTTTTTTTTGCTTTTTATTGTAAGTATATGTAGCTGAAAAATGTTGTGCTAACTCTTTGGCTGAAACGAGAATACGTCCATTCGTTTGAATGGTATGGATTGTTGTCATTAATCCGTTTACATTAATGGGATAGTTAGACGTAGTACTTTTGGTTACTTGAGATGCGGCGTATACTTTAGCGTTCGCAGCTGTCCAAAGAACAGGTGGCGAATTAATTAAAGCGGACGCAACTAGAACGCCGGCAACCATTTTTTTTATACCTTTCATGTTACCCTCCTCCTAAACATAATAGAGCTGATATGTGCATATCTTTTTTGTGAATCAGGCTATTTTTTTGCTCCTCCTCCTTCTTTTTTCAAAGATTTGTTCTTATAACGTAAGTGATTATATCTTTTAAATATTAAAATAGTTATAACTTTCCGTTTAGTTTGTTTAATTATTTGTAAAAAAAACGTAAAAATAAAAATATTAGGAGTGTTGTTAAAGTTGGAATTTTATTTTACATCCAGCTGATTACTCGCCACGTTATAATATCGGCTTGCAATGAGATGAAAATGGGGAAACGAAAATCGGAAATTTTTTATTACAACTTATATAAATGCAATTGGAAGATTCAACTTATAACTGAATTAAAAGCAGGCTACCCATTTTTTCGACTGTCGGAGGCAAGTCTGTGACTTACCCGACAGTCAAAAAGTAGGAATAACTCGATAAAAAGATGGAAACGTTAAAATACCACGTTGTTAGGCGTGTTGATTAACCATTAAAAACCAGTTGACATCGCTTTATTCCTAGCTTTTCTGCCGTAGTCGGCTAAGCTAGCTTGCCGACTGGGAGTATTAGCATGCCCTCCTCGAACAATGAACGCTTTGCGGGCAAATGTAATTTGCCCGCCGGCGTTCTTGTTCGAGGGAAGAGGCAGAAAAGCTTGTGTTCAGCCATATGATTCTGTGCTTTTAGTAAAATAATGGATAATCAACATTCATGTGATTAAAATCTAAATTTTCTATAAAAAACAGTTTTCTTTTTCGAAGTACTGTTATATAATAAAGACGAAAATAAACGAAATTGTATTATAACAAATAAGGGGGGATTAATAATAATCATTGACGTCTCTATGCATGGAGCGTCATGTCAATGCTTCAAATGTTAAGAAAGGAAAATGAATCTATTTCCGTCAATCGAAAAGCCATCTACTTTAGGACAGGGAATAGACAAAAAAAGGGGGAAACGAAAATGACACGTGATGAGAGAGTAAAACAATTAGAAGAAAGCTGGAAAATGGATGAACGGTGGAAAGGAATTGTGCGCCCTTATTCAGCAGAAGATGTGATCAAATTGCGCGGTTCGATTGACATCGAATATACGTTGGCACGTCGGGGCGCAGAAAAACTTTGGCATTTGTTAAATACGGAAGATTATGTTCATGCGCTTGGTGCATTAACAGGGAATCAGGCGATTCAACAAGTCAAAGCAGGGCTAAAAGCGATTTATTTAAGCGGTTGGCAAGTAGCGGCCGATGCGAACCTTGCAGGTCAGATGTATCCAGATCAAAGCTTATATCCAGCAAACAGCGTACCGCATGTGGTGAAACGGATTAATCAGGCGTTGCAGCGGGCGGACCAAATTCAGCATTTAGAAGGAAGCGGCGATATCGATTATTTTGTGCCAATTGTGGCTGATGCGGAAGCAGGATTTGGCGGGCAGCTAAACGTATTTGAACTCATGAAAGCAATGATTGAAGCGGGTGCAGCCGGTGTTCACTTTGAAGACCAGCTTTCGTCAGAGAAAAAATGCGGCCACTTAGGCGGAAAAGTATTGTTGCCGACACAAACGGCGATCCGCAACTTAATTGCTGCACGACTTGCGGCAGATGTCATGGGTGTTCCAACGGTTTTAATCGCACGGACAGATGCGAATGCGGCTGATTTAATTACGAGCGACATCGATCCGCGCGACCAAGAATTTATTACAGGGGAACGCACGCCGGAAGGATTTTTCCGCACGAGAGCGGGTCTTGACCAAGCGATCGCTCGGGGCTTAGCGTATGCGCCATATGCAGACTTAATTTGGTGCGAAACGAGCGAACCGAATCTAGAAGAAGCTCGCCGTTTTGCTGAAGCGATTCATGAAAAGTTCCCAGGAAAACTATTAGCATACAACTGCTCACCTTCCTTTAACTGGAAGAAAAAATTAGATGACGAAACAATCGCAAACTTCCAAAAAGAGCTCGGCAAAATGGGCTACAAATTCCAGTTCGTTACATTGGCAGGATTCCACGCGCTCAACTACAGCATGTTCGAATTGGCGCGTGGGTATAAAGATCGCGGCATGGCGGCTTATTCGGAGTTACAACAAGCGGAGTTTGCCGCAGAAAAATACGGCTATACAGCAACAAGACACCAACGCGAAGTCGGTACAGGCTACTTTGATGAAGTGGCGCAAGTCATTTCTGGCGGTCAGTCTTCAACGGTTGCCTTAAAAGGCTCAACAGAAGAAGAACAATTTACAACTGCTTAATGAGGAAAAGGGGAAACTTGGGGGATTTTATATAGAACGTG
>NZ_JAPSMC010000046.1 GCF_026847645.1 Anoxybacillus sp. J5B_2022 | reverse complement strand
TGACAAGCGCTTTTTGATCCACTTCGTTGGACGGCGTTTGTTTTTTCACCATTTGTTCACCTCCGAAAAATGTTGCGCATGTTTGACAAATGTTTCTGCATTTTCGATTAATCCACAGGCGGCGCATTGCACACGGTAACTCGGGCCGCGGTAAGGAAGATGAAATGGATCAAGCGCCTCGTTCGTATACTCTGTTTCCACTTCTCCTGTTCGCGGATGAAGCTTTACCGCTTTTGGGCGCTGCTCAATGATATTAAAACGCGTTCGGTTTGTTTTGCACCCCGGACATAACATCGGTTCCAAACGAATCACCTCCATCTATTATCTTTCAAAATAAACGGGCAGATTATGCATAAGACGACCTTTCCCTATAAAAAATAACCCCTCTTTTCAAGAAGGGGGCATGGGGAATGTTAGAGCGAACGAAACACTTCATTCCAATAGTTTGCTTGCTGAACGGCCTGCTGGTCATTCAATACCTCGAAAGGCGCATTTCCTTTGCCGATTAAATAGCCGAGCCATTCTGTGCCGAAAAATTGAAAAATGTATTGGAACTGTTGCAGAAGCGGGAGTCCTTTGACATACGGATCGTCACCGCCACAAATGACAACGAACGCTTTTTTCGTCTTCATTTCTTCTTTGAACGCGAAACGAGGATCGCGCAAACTTTGTGACCAGCGATCGACAAACAACTTCATTTGCCCGCTCATTCCATACCAATAAATAGGGGTCGCAAACACGAGTATATCATGTTGGCGGACAAGCTAAATGATTTGCTCATAATCGTCTGCCATTTCGGTAAACCCGCTTGGTACGTGGCGTTTGTCGACGATCGGCTGAATGAAAAAATCTCGTAAATTCACGCGCGTATGCGCTACATTTTGTAGCAGTATGTTTGTTAGTTGTTCCGTATTTCCATTTTCTCGCGAGCTTCCATTTAGCAATAAGATGTTCGCCATACCATCAACCTCTTTCTATTTTCGTTCACATTATTATAAATGATGATTGACATTTCGCGCAGCGATTCCGTATGTTATAAATAGCAGTATAAAAAATATTTAACTTTTCTAAAAATTATGTTAATATGAAAGCGAAGGGATTACTCATGGCAGAAAAAACGTTAAAAGAACGAATTATTGATACAGCACTACGCCTTTTTGAACAATACGGCTATCATGGGGTAACGGTGGACCGGATTGTAACAGAGAGCAACGCTTCTAAAGGCGGGTTTTACCATAACTTTAAATCAAAAGATGAACTTCTTTACCATATTCACGATGTATTTATTACGTATGTGTTAAACAAAGCCCAAGAAGCGTATCAAAACTATCATACTCCGACTGAGCGGCTATGCGCGATTGTTCAGTCGTTCGTTAAAGTATTCCATTTATACAAACCGCATATTACAGTGTTCTACCAAGAGTCTACGTATTTAAAACCAGAATACTCGCAAAAAATTAATGAGAAACGGGATGAGTTCAAACAAGTCATTTTTCAAGTGATTCGCGAAGGGATCGAAGCAGGGGAATTTCGATCGGAACTTTCCGTTGAAATTACGGGAATGAGCATCATCGGCATGGTGAACTGGACGTATAAATGGTATAAGCCAAACGGGCCAATGACGATCGAACAAATTGCCGCGCATTTTATCGATTTCATTTTGCATTCTATTTTGACAGAAGAAGCAAAGCAAAAGGCAGAAAACACCATGTTTTTCCTTTTGAACAAACAAATGGTTTAACAAAAAAATCCAGAACCGAAAGAAAGGTAGTGCTAAGTAGCGTGAACAAACCAACCAGTCGGTCTTTATATCATTTATAAACCGACTAGTCGGTTCTAATATAAAAGGATCATCAATGGGGGAGAGAAACGATGAATTTGGAACTGACAAAAGAGCAACAAATGATTAAAGAAATGGTGCGAGAGTTTGCGGAGAAGGAAATTGCACCGAACGCGGCGAAATGGGATGAAGAAGCGTATTTTCCTGTCGATGTATTCAAAAAAATGGGCGAGTTAGGGCTTCTAGGCATTCCGTTTCCAGAACAGTACGGCGGATCAGGTGGCGATACGATTTCGTATGCGATCGCCGTAGAAGAAATCGGCCGGGCGTGCGGTGGGACCGGATTGAGCTATGCGGCGGCTGTTTCGCTCGGTGCAAGCCCGATCTACTACTTCGGCACAGAAGAACAAAAGCAAAAATGGTTAGTTCCGATGGCGAAAGGGGAAACGTTAGGAGCGTTCGGATTAACAGAGCCAAACGCTGGTTCCGATGCCGGGGGAACGCGGACGAAAGCGGTACTTGACGGTGATGAATACGTCATCAACGGTGAAAAATGCTGGATCACGAACGCTGGGCACGCAAGACAAGTCATTGTCACAGCGGTAACAGGAAAAGATGAGCGAGGCAAAAACATGATTTCTGCTATCATCGTTCCGACCGACACTCCTGGATTTACGATTCGTTGTGATTATGACAAAATGGGAGTTCGCGCCTCCAATACATGTGAACTCGTTTTTGAAAACGTGCGTGTGCCGAAAGAAAATGTGCTCGGAGATCCAACGAAAGGATTTAAGCAATTTTTATACACCCTTGATGGCGGACGTATTTCCATTGCGGCGCTTGCAGTCGGAATTGCACAAGCTGCGTTTGAGAAAGCGCTTCAATATGCGAAAGAACGCACGCAATTTGGCCAATCGATCTCTAAATTCCAAGCGATTCAATTCAAACTTGCGGACATGGCGATGGAAATTGAACTCGCTCGCAACATGGTATACAAAGCGGCATGGTTAAAAGATCAAAAGAAACCGTTTACAAAAGAAGCTGCTTTCGCGAAACTTTTTGCTTCTGAAGCCGGTTTTCGCGCTTGCAATCAAACGATTCAAATTCACGGCGGCTATGGCTATATGAAAGAATACGGAGTGGAGCGCCATTTACGTGACATCAAACTCATGGAAATCGGCGAGGGAACATCGGAAATTCAACGGCTTGTTATCGCCCGTCAACTTGGATGCTAAGCGACTGGAAATGTACGCTAGGTGAAACAAGGGGGTATTTTATGGTCGACATGTTGAATATTACAGTAGGGAAATTGCTAGAGGAAAAAGCAAACGCGCACCCAGACCATGAAGCGGTCGTCTATGCGGATCGCGGTTTACGAATGACGTATAAACAGTTTGACGACTATTGCCGTGTCGTTGCTCGTGGGTTGATGAAATTAGGAATTGAAGCAGGCGAACATATTGCGATTTGGGCGACGAACACGCCGGAATGGCTCGCTTGCCAGTTTGCGACTGGAAAAATGGGCGCAGTACTCGTTACTGTCAATACGAATTACCGTACAGCCGAATTGGAATATTTGCTAAAACAATCGGATTCTACTACGTTGCTTTTAATCGAACAATATCGCGACTCTTCTTACATCGAAATGATTTACGAAATTGCCCCAGAACTAAAAGAATGCGAACCTGGACAACTAAAAGCAAAACGGCTACCAAAATTAAAAAATGTCATTGTATTAAGCGATAAACGTTATCCAGGCACTTATTCATGGAACGACTTATTGGGGATGGCCAACGACGTAACAGAAGAAGCACTAGACGAACGGATGAACTCCCTTGACCCGCACGATGTCATCAACATGCAATACACCTCAGGAACGACCGGGTTTCCAAAAGGAGTCATGTTGACCCACTACAACATTGTCAACAACGCCTACAACATCGCCCAATGCATGAAGCTCACAAAAGACGACCGTTTATGCATTCCAGTTCCATTTTTCCATTGCTTCGGCTGCGTGCTCGGTACATTAGCATGCGTTTCCGTCGGCGCAACGATGGTACCGCTGCAGGAATTTAACGCAAAACAAGTATTACAGACAGTACAAAACGAAAAATGTACCGCGTTGCACGGGGTTCCAACGATGTTTATCGCCGAATTAAACGACCCAGACTTTGAAACATTCGATTTATCGTCTTTACGCACTGGGATTATGGCCGGCTCCAACTGCCCGATTGAAGTGATGAAAGCCGTCATTGAAAAAATGGGCGCAAAAGAAATTACGATTGCCTACGGGCAAACGGAATCTTCACCGGTCATTACGCAAACGAGAACAGACGACCCGATCCATTTGCGCGTCGAAACGGTCGGACGCGCCCTTCCAAACGTCGAAGTGAAGATCGTTGAACCGGGAACGAACAAAGAAGTGCCACGGGGTGTGCAAGGGGAGTTATGTACGCGCGGCTATCACGTCATGAAAGGATATTATAACAATCCGGAAGCAACGAAAGAAGCAATTGATGAGGAAGGCTGGCTGCATACCGGCGATTTGGCAGTGATGGATGAAAGCGGTTACTGCCGCATTACAGGACGATTAAAAGATATGATCATTCGCGGCGGTGAGAACATTTATCCACGTGAAATCGAGGAATTTTTATATAAGCACCCAAAAATTTTAGACGTTCAAGTCGTCGGCGTCCCTGATGAAAAATACGGGGAAGAAGTGATGGCATGGATCATTTTAAAAGAAGGGCAGACAGCAACGGCGGAAGAAATCCGCGAATTTTGCCGCGGGAAAATTTCGCGCCACAAAATTCCACGTTACATTGAATTTACCGACGCTTATCCGATGACAGCATCAGGGAAAATTCAAAAGTTTAAGTTGCGTGAACAAGCAAAACAGCGGCTCGGACTTGTCAGAGAATAGGGGGATTGTATGTTTAAAAAAATTTTAATTGCTAACCGCGGGGAAATTGCGGCACGGGTTATTCGGACATGCAAAAAACTAGGGATTCGAACCGTCGCCGTCTATTCGGAAGCGGATGCGGACTCGCTTCACGTCAAGTGGGCAGACGAAGCATTTTTAATCGGAAAACCGCGCGTAAGTGAAAGTTATTTAAATGTGGAGAAAATCATTGAGATAGCGAAGGAAACGAATGCGGAAGCGATTCACCCGGGATACGGCCTGCTGTCGGAGAATCCGACGTTTGCTCGCCGCTGCGAAGAGGAAGGAATCGTGTTCATCGGACCGAACGCCAATGTCATTGCTAGCATGGGAAGCAAAATTGAAGCGCGCAAAACGATGGCGGAAGCGGGTGTTCCGATCGTTCCAGGCATTTCATTTCCGCTGCAAGACGTTGAAGAAGCGGTGAAAACCGCGGAAACAATCGGCTACCCGATTATGTTAAAAGCATCTGCTGGCGGAGGCGGCATTGGAATGCAAATCGTCCACAACGAGGAAGAATTGCGGAAAGCCTTTGAAGGAAACCAAAAACGCGCGGCGTCTTTCTTTGGCGATGGCGCGATGTATTTAGAAAAATATATTGAAAACCCAAGGCATATTGAAATTCAGCTTCTTGCGGATTATCACGGGAATTGCGTGTATTTATGGGAGCGAGAATGTTCCATTCAGCGCCGCCACCAAAAAGTGATCGAAGAAGCACCGTCGCCGTTTTTAGACGAAGACACGCGCCAGAAAATGGGAGAAGCAGCGGTGCAGGCCGCGAAACACATCGGCTATACAAACGCGGGAACAATCGAGTTTCTTGTCGATGAACAAAAAAACTTTTATTTTCTCGAGATGAATACAAGACTTCAAGTCGAGCACCCAGTGACGGAAGAAATTACGGGGATCGATCTTGTCGAAGAACAGTTGCGCGTTGCCGCAGGGGAGCGGCTTCGCTACACACAACAAGACATTAAGCGGAGTGGCCACGCTATGGAAGTGCGTATTTATGCCGAAGACCCGAAAACATTTTTCCCATCACCGGGAACGATTACTGTTTTTCAGTTGCCGGAAGGAGAATATGTCCGCAATGAAACAGCGGTTGCGAGTGGCATGGTGGTGACGCCATTTTACGATCCGATGATTGCGAAGCTCATTACAAAAGGCGACACCCGCCAAGAAGCGGTTGCTCGCATGTTACAAGCGCTTGAGCACTATCAAATTGAAGGCATTAAAACAAATATTCCGATGTTGAAGGAAGTATTGAATCATCCAGCGTTTCAAGCAGGAAATACAACAACGAATTTTATTCAGACGTATTTGTATAAATCTCCGGCAAAATAGCCAGTTCTGTAAATGATACGTCTTCCGCTTTGTCACAAGCGGAAGACTAGCTTACATAAAACTTAAGAAAATGGAGGAAGACGTGAAATGACTCAAGTAGTCGCAACAATGGCAGGGAATGTATGGAAAATTGTCGTGGCTGTTGGTGATCAAGTCGAAGAAGGACAAGATGTTGTCATTTTAGAATCGATGAAAATGGAAATCCCGATCGCTGCCGAAGCAAGTGGAATAGTGCAAGAAATTCACGTGCAAGAAGGCGATTTTGTCAACGAAGGAGACGTCTTATTGACGCTTGAATAGAGGTGAAACCGATGAAGTGGCCTGAGCGTGTCACCATTAAGGAAGTCGGACCGCGCGACGGCTTGCAAAATGAGGCGGTCGCGATCGCAACGGAAGATAAAATTGCTTGGATCAATCAGCTAGCGAAAACAGGGCTTACGTATATTGAAATCACATCGTTCGTGCATCCGAAATGGATTCCGCAATTAGCGGATGCGTTCGAGGTGGCGACAAGCATTGAGCGAGTTCCGGGCGTTACATACGCAGCGCTTGTTCCAAACCAAAAAGGGCTCGAAAAAGCGCTTGCCGCGAAAGTAGATGAAGTGTCTGTCTTTATGTCGGCAAGTGAAACACATAATCGCAAAAACATTAACAAATCGATCGCGGAAACGTTTCCTGTGTTAGCCGAAGTGGTTCGCGAAGCGAAAGCCGCACAAAAAACGGTACGCGGCTACGTATCAACCGTGTTCGGCTGTCCGTATGAAGGCGCTGTTTCCGTTGAACAAGTCATCCGCGTGGCAGAGAAATTGTTTGACATGGGAATTGACGAACTGTCGTTAGGCGACACGATTGGCGTGGCCAACCCTCGCCAAGTCGAAGAAGTGCTCGGGGTTTTATTGAAGCGGTTCCCAAAAGAAAAAATAGCGATGCATTTCCACGATACGCGCGGCACAGCATTAGCGAACGTGCTCATGTCATTACAAATGGGAATGACCACATTTGATAGCTCGCTTGGCGGTTTAGGAGGTTGTCCATATGCTCCAGGGGCGTCCGGAAATGTCGCGACAGACGATTTGTTATATATGCTGAACGGCATGAACATTTCTACCGGCATCGACCTCGAACGTTTAACGGAAGCAGCCTTATTTATTCAACATAAAATCGGTCGAGCGCTCAATAGCCACTATTTGCAAGCAATGGCTTCGTGTCGCGCTTAATCGAAAGGGGGATGGTGGATGGAGTCGGTTCTTTATGCAGTAGAAAACGGAATTGCGTTTATTACACTAAATCGTCCGCAAGCAGCCAATGCCTTATCCGTAGCGTTGCTCAACGAGCTACAACAAGTGTTGTACGAGTTAAAATTCGCACGGACGATTCGTGCCGTCATTATCACAGGAAGCGGAGAAAAAGTGTTTTGTGCAGGGGCGGATTTAAAAGAACGCGCGGGAATGAATGAAATGGAAGTACGCCAAACAGTTGCGCTCATTCGCGACACGATCAACGAGTTTGAGCAGCTTCCACAGCCGGTCATTTGTGCGTTGAACGGTTCTGCATTTGGCGGTGGATTGGAATTGGCATTGGCGTGCGATATCCGCATCGCAGCCGATCACGCGCTGCTCGGTTTAACCGAAACATCACTCGCCATTATTCCAGGGGCTGGCGGAACGCAAAGGTTGCCCCGCTTAGTCGGTAAAGGAAAAGCGAAAGAATTAATTTTCACCGCTAAGCGCATTCCAGCAACTGAAGCGCTGCAAATTGGGCTTGTGGAAGATGTCGTGCCACGCGAACAGTTGCTTGCGAAAGCAAGCGAACTCGCCCAGAAAATTGCGGAAAACGGACCGATTGCTGTTGCCCAGGCGAAACTCGCCATCAACCGCGGGCTGGAAGTAGATTTATATACCGGTTTAAAAATCGAGCAAATGGCTTACGAGATCACGATTCCGACAAAAGACCGTTTAGAGGGGCTGCAATCCTTTAAAGAAAAACGAAAACCGGTCTACAAAGGAGAGTAGGGGGCTATCATGAACGGAAAAACGTTAACAGAAACATTAGTGGAACGAACAAAGCAAATTGAACAAGGCGGAGAACAAAAATACCATCGAAAAAATGCGGAACAAGGGAAGTTGTTCGTCCGTGACCGCTTGAAGCTATTATTTGATGACGGCATGCAGTTTGAAGACGCATTGTTTGCCAACTGCCTTGCGGATGGTCTTCCTGCTGATGGCGTTGTCACAGGCGTCGGTAAAATTAACGGCCAAACGGTATGCGTGATGGCGAACGACTCCACCGTCAAAGCTGGGTCGTGGGGAGCGCGCACGGTCGAAAAAATTATTCGCATTCAAGAAACAGCGGAAAAACTTCGCTGCCCGATTTTATATTTAGTCGACTCAGCCGGTGCGCGCATTACCGATCAAATTGAAATGTTCCCAGGCCGCCGCGGTGCAGGGCGCATTTTTTACAACCAAGTAAAGCTCTCCGGGAAAGTTCCGCAAATTTGTTTATTGTTCGGACCGTCGGCAGCTGGTGGCGCCTACATTCCAGCGTTTTGCGACATCGTCATTATGGTCGAAGGGAACGCGTCGATGTATTTAGGCTCCCCGCGCATGGCGGAAATGGTCATCGGTGAAAAAGTAACGCTAGAAGAAATGGGTGGAGCGCGCATGCATTGCAGCGTTTCCGGTTGCGGTGACGTGCTCGTGAAAACGGAAGAGGAAGCGATTCAGTTTGCGCGGAAGTATTTATCGTATTTTCCAGCGAATTTTAGTGAGAAACCACCTGTTCATGAAGTAAGACCACCGAAATCGTTTGACAAAACGATCGAAGACATTTTGCCAGTCAACCAAAATGCGCCGTTTAACATGTACGATTTAATCGAACGGTTTATCGACGAAGGTTCATTTTGCGAAATTAAAAAATTGTTTGCGCCAGAACTTATTACAGGGCTTGCCCGCCTAAACGGAGAACCGATCGGCATTATCGCCAACCAGCCGCGCGTAAAAGGCGGCGTGCTGTTCCACGACTCGGCTGATAAGGCAGCGAAATTTATTACGCTTTGCGATGCGTTCCATATCCCGCTTCTCTTTTTAGCGGACATCCCAGGTTTTATGATCGGAACAAAGGTCGAGCGAGCCGGCATTATTCGTCATGGGGCAAAAATGATTTCGGCGATGTCGGAGGCAACCGTGCCGAAAATATCGGTGATCGTTCGCAAAGCGTACGGCGCTGGACTTTATGCGATGGCGGGGCCAGCGTTTGAACCGGACTGTTGTTTAGCGTTTCCGAACGCGCAAATTGCCGTCATGGGTCCGGAAGCGGCGGTAAATGCAGTGTACGCCAACAAAATTGCCGAGCTGCCAGAAGAAGAACGGGCGGCGTTTATTGAGCAAAAACGGGAGGAATATCGCCGCGATATTGACATTTATCGCTTAGCTTCGGAAATGGTCATTGATGGCATTATCGCTCCAAATTCGTTGCGGGAAGAACTCATCCGCCGCTTCGATGCCTACCGTTCGAAATACATGACGTTCTCCGAGCGGAAGCACGGTGTATATCCGGTATAAAATCGGAAACTTGCCAAAATGAAAAAGATTATGTATGATAGTAATCACCGCTGCGTTGTACGTGAACGAATGAAGTTTCAACCGATGGCTGTAAAGAGGGAGTTCTAGATCGAAACGGGAATGTCATGCCTCCACTAAACGGAGTGACGGGGACGACAAGAACGTTTCTGCGAACACCCACCTAGTGGAGTGTGGTTGAGAAACTCCATTCAACCAACGGCAAATCGCGGCGTCTAAAAAACCGACCTCCTTGGGGTCGGTTTTTTGATTGCTTTTTCCTACAAACATGGTATAATCATAATTCGTATGCAAATAGTTCGTATTGGAATTATTTTAATTAGAAAGGAGGGGGGATATGGAAAAGTTAGGGCGAGAAATTATGTACTCTGTCTTTCGTATTCGCAAAGCGCTGTACAAGTTGATTCGCGAAGACGCAACGAGAGTAGGGATTACAGAACTGCAACTGATCATCCTTTATACGCTATCGAAAAAAGATAACATTCGATTAAACGACTTAGCGGAAAAACTCAACATGAGCAATAGCACGATTAGCGGAACCGTTGATCGGCTTGTAAGCGCGGGGTTAGTGATACGTGAACCATCAAAAGAAGATCGGCGCGCGGTCACGCTTCGACTTACAGAAAAAGGGAAAGAAAAATTGCAAGAAGCATTCAATGGCGAATCGATCCTTATTCGGCGATTGCAAAAGGTAGAAACAACGATCGGTAAGGACGATATTGAAACATTACTGTCGCTGCAACAAAAAGTTAAAACGATTTTATTAGGGGAGGAATAAACAGGTGAGCATGAAGCGTTTAATTACGTTAAATATCATTGTGTTGCTTTTATTAGTAGCAGGGGGATTTGCTGCTTATTATTACGTCAATGAAACAACAAATTACATTAAGACAGACAACGCTCGCATTGACGGGCAGGCAGTTTCGATTGTGGCGCCGGTGGCAGGGAAGTTAGTCAGTTGGTCTGGCGATATCGGAAAAACATTTGACAGCGGTGACCAAATCGGTGCAGTGTCTGACGGGAAGAATACGTTTCCGATCACCGTTCCACATCATATGACGGTCGTTCAGCAAAGCGCTGTCACGAACTCGCTCGTTGCGCCAACAGTTCCGTTAGCGCGAGGATATGATTTATCCCGTTTATGGGTAACGGCTAATATCGAAGAAACAAAAATAGAAGATATAAAAACAGGGCAAGATGTCGATATTTATGTCGATGCGTATCCAGATCGTAAATTTACAGGAAAAGTGGAGAAACTAGGGTTTGCCACTGCCAATACATTTAGTTTACTGCCAAGTTCCAATACGACGGGCAATTATACAAAAGTGACACAAGTCATTCCAATTACGATTTCGATCGATGACTATAACGGAGCGGGACTAGTACCAGGAATGAACGTCACCGTTCGCATTCATAAGTAGGTGATCATGATGTCAACGTTTTTAACGGGGTACATCTTATTTTCGCTTCTTGTGCTTGGGTTGTTTAATTATATGTTGAGAAAGAAAAAACAAAAAGACGTACAAGAAGAGGAAACAGTAGTGGAAAAAGAACTTGCTCCTCAAGCTGCAGGAGAAATGGCGTTAGGAGCGAGCCGGGCGAAAGTCGTAGCCACCATTATGCTTGGGGCGTTTGTTGCGATTTTAAACCAAACATTAATTAACGTAGCGCTTCCACATATGATGGGAGACTTGAATGTGGAAACGTCAACTATCCAATGGCTCGTAACGGGATATATGCTCGTCAACGGGGTATTGATTCCAATCAGCCCGTTTTTAATCGCAAAATTTCCAACGAAAAAATTATTTCTTTCGGGCATGACGTTTTTTGCGGTCGGGGCGCTCATTTGTTCATTCGCACCATCGTTTGCTGTGATTTTAACCGGTCGGCTAATTCAAGCAGTTGGGGCGGGAATTATTATGCAGCTGATGATGGTTGTGATGTTAACGATTTTCCCGCCAGAAAAACGAGGCGTAGCGATGGGGACGGTAGGAATTGCAATGATGTTTGCCCCAGCGATTGGTCCGACGTTGTCTGGGTGGCTAGTGGAACATTATTCGTGGCGTCTTCTTTTTGATATCGTTTTGCCGATTGCGATTATCGATATTGTATTAGCTTTTCTTTGGTTAAAAAATACGCCAAAAACGACTAATCCGACATTAGATGTCCGCGGCGCTGTTTATTCTACCCTTGGGTTTGGCGGCGTGTTGTATGGATTTAGTGAAGCAGGAAGCAACGGGTGGGGGAGTACGGAAGTAGCCGTTTCGATTACGATTGGCGTCTTATTCCTTGTGTTGTTTACATGGCGTTGTTTTACTGCCGAACACCCGATTTTAAATTTGCGTGTCTTTAAATACAGCGTATTTACGCTTACGACCATTATTGGCTGCGTGTTAAATATGGCGTTATTTGCCGCAATGGTTCTGTTGCCTGTTTATTTACAAAACATTCGTGGTTTTACTCCGCTGGATTCCGGCTTGCTCCTTTTGCCTGGAGCGATTGTGATGGCGATTATGTCGCCGATTTCAGGGATGATTTTTGACCGGATTGGCGTTCGGGCGCTAGCGATTGTTGGGCTTGTCATTACGGTTGTGACGACATGGGAATTTAGCCAATTAACGTTAGATACACCGTATCGTCATATTTTATGGCTCTATATTTTCCGTATGCTTGGCATGTCGATGTTGTCGATGACGATTATGACCGCAGGGTTAAATGTCTTGCCACGTCATTTGTATAGCCACGGAACGGCAACAGCCAATACGTTGCGACAGGTCGCTTCTTCGTTAGGAACAGCGTTTCTCGTTACAGTGATGTCTAACCGGGCGAAGTTTCATGCGGAAAATTACCGCAATGAATTGACAAGCGATAACCCAATCGCCGTCGATGTGGTGGCACAACTGAAGCGACTCATTTCGAGCGACGAAGCGGTCACCCAATTATTATACGGATTAGTGCAGCAGCGTTCCGCGGTGGAAGGCATTAACGACGCGTTTATTGTCGCAACAGGGTTAGCGTTGTTAGCGCTCGTTTTATCCTTTTTCTTAAAAGGAAAAAAGAAAGAACCAGTTCAAGAAGGCTGATTGGCGAAAAGCCAGTCAGCTTTTTTCATATTCGTTCTAGTTTTCTCATACATATAAGACAAGCAAAAGAAAGGGGGGAGTAGTGTAGTGGCGTATTTCGGATCAAAAGGTTGGCTTGTGGAGCAATTAAAAAAGAATGGAATTTATCGTCATCCTGTCGAGCGTAAAAAGCTCGAAACGTATAAAGCAGCAATTTTGTATGGGCTATACGAAAAATATGTGAAAAAAGGACGTATTGCCCAATGAAGAAAAGATCGCTACAATAGAAGGAGCAACGGATGATGAAAGGAGTAGGAAGATGATCCATCATACTTGGCTGAACCGTCCGACGATGAAGAAAGTGAAATGTGTACATACGAATGCCGAAAAATACGTCGTGAACCGCGTATTGACCCCAGGCAAAACGTATGACGTGAAAAACGAAACGGAAGAGTTTTACTTTATCGTCGATAATACAGGAAAAGTAGGCGGATTTTATAAAGAGTATTTTGAAGAAGTGTAATTAGAAACGGTTCTTCCGCGAAACAGCGAAAGAACCGTTTCTTTTATCGTTTTAACTTTCCAGATTTATGATCAATACCAGTTGCGTGAACACACGTAAGCTGATCAATGTTTTTCGCTCCGCAACACTCCGATAATAAACCAATGCATAGCATGAACGGAATGAACCGCTTTTTTCTCATGTTGCTTCACTCCTTCAATAGGAATGACTGTTACATGGCCGGTAAAGCCGATGGCTAGCATGAAAATAAACAATACTTGCAACGTATTTAATCGGTCACCCATTCCACGGTATACACCTGTTGTTATTACTTTCCCCAAAAAGAATCGTTCTACTCTCTTATCTTGCAATTGTTAGAATAATAAAAAAACGCATGCATCTTTCCCTGTGATTTGCTACAATAAAAAGAAATGGAAAGAGAGAGGGGAAATTACGATGTTGTTTGAAAACGACCAACCAGTCGCTTGCTTCTAAGGCGGAGCAAGCGCTCGCTCCGTCTGATAAAGAAAAAGAAAAAAAGACGGAGGGAAATGAGATGAGACAAACCTTTTTCGGTTCATTGTATTTATCGCTCGCTGCTAGCATTTGGGGCGGGATGTATGTCATTAGTAAATATGTGCTCGATTACGTTCCACCATTTACGCTTGTTTGGCTTCGGTATGCGGTTGCCTTTTTTGTATTATGGCTAATATTACGTGTGCAGCGCATTTCTATCCCGAAAGAAAAGCAAGATTGGAAGCGTATTATTTGGATTGGGATAATTGGCTACGTCCTTTCAATTTCTTTGCAATTTGTCGGTACGAAATGGTCGGATGCGCATACCGCTTCGCTCATCACCTCAGCGACGCCTGCGTTTATTGTGCTTTTTGCCCGCTGGATGTTGCACGAAATCATTACGTGGCGAAAGTTGTTTGCGCTACTATTAGCAACAGCGGGGGTCGTTGTCGTCGTCGGATTAGGTGGCGGGGAGGCGACTTCGTTTGTAGGGAACGTATTATTAGTCGGTGCGGCATTAACATGGGCGTTTTTATCGGTGCTCGTAAAAATCGCGTCTATTCGGCTGTCGGTATTAGTCATTACGACGTATGCGATTTTCGTTGCGCTTATTGGCACAACACCGATGATGATGTGGGAGTTATGGGGAGCGATGCCGCTAACATTTTCGTTGCCGGTAGTGCTTGGGGTTCTTTACCTTGGCGTCGTGTCGACCGCGGGGGCGTTTTTCCTTTGGAATAAAGGAATGGAAATGATGGATGCGGGGATCGGTTCGTTATTTTTCTTTTTCCAACCGCTTGTCGGCTCGGTGTTTGGCTGGCTGTTTTTGCATGAACAATTAAATATTCCGTTTTGGCTCGGCGGGGCATTCATCATTGCAGGGGTCGTCATTGCCGTCCTTGAGAAAAAGCAATCGTAAGGGGAGAGGGAAATGTCAAGTCGCGCGAAAGGATTAGCAATGGTTGTGACGGGCGCAGCGCTTTGGGGGCTGTCAGGGACAGCTGCGCAAGTATTGTTTCAAGAAAAGCACGTCACCGCGGAGTGGCTCGTAGCAGTAAGGATGGTATTGGCTGGCTTTGTACTCGTCGTATTAAGCGCCTTTAAAGGGCTTGAGCCATTTGCGATTTGGAAAGACCGAAAAAGCCGTTGGCAGCTCATTTTGTTTGGATTAGTTGGCATGCTTGGTGTGCAATACACGTACTTTGCGTCGATCGCGACTGGGAATGCAGCGACGGCTACGCTACTGCAATATTTAGCGCCGGTGTATATCGTTTTATATTCATTAGTGAAAGAAAAACAAAAGCCGACGGTGAAAATTAGTTTCGCAGTTTTTTTAGCGCTTGCAGGCACGTTTTTACTAATGACAAACGGCACAACGAATCAGTTCACCGTTTCGCTCGTGTCGGTCGTTTGGGGCGTGTTGTCTGGTGTCGCGTTAGCGTTTTATACACTCGCTTCTGCCAAGCTATTAAAAACGTGGCAGACAACGCTTGTCGTTGGGTGGGGGATGGTCATTGGCGGCACAGCGATGTGTTGGCTCGTTCCATCGCTTGTCCCGACGAATATCATATTCGGGGTCGATACGTGGCTATTAATCACGTTCGTCGTGCTTTTCGGCACACTAATTGCCTTTTTGCTCTTTGTGGAAAGCATTCGCCATTTATCACCGACGGAATCGAGCTTGTTGTCAAGCGTCGAGCCGCTATCCGCCGTTGTCGCCTCGATTGCGTTTTTGCACGTTTCGTTCGGATTATTGCAAGCGGTAGGAGCGGCATGCATTATTTTGACCGTTCTTCTTTTGTCACAACCATCCAAAAAACGAATGTACCGCAACATGGAAACAGGGATGTAAGTTTGCTGCATCCCTGTTTTTGGCTAGCTAAGAAAATTTTGAACCACTGTCTAGCTTCGGCTCCGCTTTTCTTGCTTCGGGGAACGTGACAGTAATAGTCGTCCCTTTATGGACCTCGCTTTCAATATGCCATGTTCCTTTCATCGTTTCGATCAATTTCACCGCGACCATGGCGCCAAGCCCTGTTCCTTTTTCTTTCGTGCTGAAATACGGTTCACCGAACCGGCTAATTTGCTCGGCTGTCATCCCAACGCCTGTATCTGCGATGGTAACAACGACGTGTTCTCCTTGTGTGTAACAAGAAACAGTGACCGTTCCACCAGCCGGTGTTGCTTCAATGCTGTTTTTTAACAAGTTTAAAAAACATTGACGAAAATATTCGTTGTTGCCGATGATGGAACACGGCTGACACTTTCCAACGAGGTGCACCCCGTTCATCCGAGCGAACGGTTGCAATAAATGGACGACCCGCTCCAATTCTTGCTCGACGATGAGCGGCTCTGCTTTTTTTGGCGTCGGTTTAGCAAACGTTAAATAGTCGTTAATAATCGTTTCCGCTCGGTCGATTTCTTCAAGGGCGATGTGCATATATCGCTCTTGCATTTCTTTTGAAATAGGTTGCGACCTCATTAATTGGATGAATCCTTTCACTACCGTTAACGGATTGCGCACTTCATGAGAAATGCTCGCTGCGAGTTGGCTGACAATCTCCATTTTTTCCACTTTCACGAGTTTTGACCGCATGACGATTGCATCTTTTAACGTTTCCATAATATAGACAACAAATAGCATCGCAAGCGGCGGAATTAAAATAAAGTCAAAAATATAGGAATCGATGATTTGGAAATCAAAAAAGACGACCGCGATGACTGTTACCAAAATGTCAAGAAGAAGCGTCAGCCACATCGATGCAAATAATTTATCCGTACGATTTAGGCGGCGAAAGGCAGGAGAAGCCCAAGCAGCAATGATGAACATCGTGAAGTAGACGGCCACAGTGATCGGTTGAAATCCGTAAAAGAAAAACCGGACAGCAAGCAATATAAATAACAAGACGCTCCCTACAAACCATCCGCCGTATAATGTACCAATTAAAAACGGAATTTGCCGCAAGTCATGTACACAATCCTTGGCAATATAGATAGGAAACTTCATACACAATAAAAGCGGAACAGCAGTGCAAATAATGAGTAGCCACTGTTGTTGGTGAAGGTTCGTTTTCCACCATTTCCGTTGGTCATAAATAAAATAATACACAAACATGCTCGTTAAAATATAAAACAAGTTGTTTAATAAATTTTGGTTAATATATGTTCCCATACACGTTCTCCTAACAGGCAAACATTTGACAATACTAATTATACGAAAACTATATAAGTTGCAATAAAGAATTTCCGATTTTTCGTTTCCGTTTTCATCTAAATACAAACCGATATGATATAACGTGGTGAAGTGATCCGCTGGATGTAAAACAAAATTTCAACTTATATAGATGCGTTGAAAATACATTTTTCTCGCCAAAATAGGAGAAAATGGTTGTTTTTTTTGTGTGATGTGTACTATAATTACTAATACAGTTAGTATACATCATTTGGAAAGGAGGCGGGGGGATGTTTGAACTCGATATTCGCAGCCGGCAGCCAATTTATGAGCAACTCGTCGAGAAAATGAAAGAACTTATCATCCATGAAGTATGGAAGCCGCACGAGCAACTTCCATCGGTACGGCAATTGGCAAAAGAGGTAACAATCAATCCCAATACGATCCAAAAAGCGTACCGTGAACTAGAACATCAAGGCTACATTTATTCCATTCCGGGAAAAGGAAGTTTTGTCGCGCCGCAATCCCCGTCTGTGAGTCAAGAAAAAGCAACGATGATAAAACAGCAAACGCTCAAACTGTTGTGTGAAGGGCTTTATCTAGGAATAGCAAAAGAAGAGCTGTTGTCGCTTGTCGAAACAGCGGAGCAATTAGTGAAAGGAGCGAAAACGAATGATTGACGTTCGTGGCGTCCGCAAAGAATTCGCGGATATAGAAGCAGTAAAAGAAGTGAGTTTGCATGTCGCGCGAGGCTCGATTTATGGCTTGCTTGGCTCTAACGGTGCTGGAAAAACGACGCTGTTAAAAATGCTTGCCGGCATTTACAAGCAAGACCGCGGCGACATTTTGATCGCGGGGGAGCCGGTTTTTGAAAATACAAACGTGAAACAAAGACTGCTATTTTTACCGGATGCGCTTTACTTTTTCCCACAAACGACGATTCGGCAAATGGCACAATTTTATCGCGACCTTTATCCGTCGTGGAGCGAGGAACGGTTTGTCCGCTTGCAAGAAGCGTTTCCGCTTGCGCTTGATAAAAAAATTCACCGCATGTCCAAAGGGATGCAACGACAAGCAGCGTTTTGGCTAGCCTTTTCCGTAAAGCCTGAAGTGATGATTCTCGATGAGCCACTTGACGGATTAGATGCGGTCATGAGGCAAAAGGTGAAAAACTTACTTGTGCAAGAGGTGGCTGAACGGCAGATGACTGTTATCATGTCTTCGCACAACTTGCGAGAAGTTGAAGACTTGTGCGACCATATCGGCATTTTGCACCAAGGGGAAATCGTTCTAGAAAAAGAAATGGATGAATTAAAAACGGACATACATAAAATTCAAGTGGCGTTTCGCGGTGGCATTCCTTCTTCGTTTCTTACAGGGTTAGACGCCGTCTATAAAGAACAGCGAGGCAGCGTACTTCTTTGCATCGTTCGCGGGCAAAAAGAGAAAGTAGAAGCGTATATTCACCAATTTGAGCCGGTTATTTTTGACGTACTGCCGCTTACATTGGAAGAAATTTTTGTGTATGAGATGGGAGGGGTCGGTTATGCCATCGAAAATATTCTCGTATAATCGTTCATTGGTTATGCAAAATGTCCGAAACGTCGGCTGGATTGGCATCATTCATCTTCTGCTATTGTTCGCTGCTATTCCGCTAAGGATGCTGATGATTTATACGAATCAAAAAAATGGCTATTCACCTGTGATCCGCAACGTGTTTGAACTTTCAAACGCCTTTCAAGGGATGATTGCCTTTACCGTTCCGGTGCTATTAGCTATCTTTTTATTTCGTTATATGCAGACAAAACGGTCGGTTGATTATATGCATAGTTTGCCACTTCGACGCGAAACATTGTTTTGGCAACAAATGCTATTTGGCGTTCTTCTGCTTGTTATTCCTGTCATCGTGACAACACTAGCAACAGCGTTGTTGTGTCAGTTGCCGATAGAAAATATGCATATTTCCGCCCCCGATCTTGTTCGGTGGACGGCAGAGATGTTACTTATGGAGCTATTTGTCTTTAGTGCGAGCGTATTGGTCGGGATGTTGACAGGCATATCCGTATTGCAAGGGGCGTTCGCTTACATTTTGTTTTTATTTCCAGCCGGTATTTCCGTTCTTATGCTCATGAATATGCGATATGTATTATCCGGCTTTGCGGCGGACTACTATTTAAGTGCCAATCTAGAGCGCATCGTACCGTTTGTTAGGTTTGTTGAATTGGCCAACGAGCCATTGGCTTTGTTCGAAATGGCACGTTATGCGTTGGCAACGGTAGTATGTTGCTTATTGTCTATTTGGCTATACAAACGGCGCCATAGCGAAGCGGCAAGTCAAGCGATTGCGTTTGCAGCACTTCAACCGCTCTTTTCCTTTGGCGTGACGTTTTGCTTTATGCTCGTTGGCGGCTTGTATTTTGGCGAAACACAGCGAAGCCTTGGCTGGATTTTGTTTGGCTATGTGGCATTTTCTCTTGTCGGGTTTTTTATTGCATCCGCTATTATTGAAAAAACGTGGCGCATTTTTCATCGCTGGAAAGAATATGCGATATTCATCGTAGCAATCATTGTTATCGGCAGTCTGGTCCGTGTTGACATCACCGGCTATGAAAAGCGCCAGCCAGCGTTATCTGACATTCAGCGCGTCTATTTTGGCGAATCGGTGTATCAATTTGAGCGGCAAACCGAGAATCAATATATTTCGTACGTTCAATCCGATCAATTTTTACAAACGACGCAAAACATAAAAAACGTGTATGCTTTCCATCGCCAATTAATTGAAGACCGTCCGACGCCGTTTGCGTTTGGAGAAAACATCCGTCCAGTCGTCATCGGCTATGTATTAAAAAACGGGGAAAAAATGGTGAGAACGTACTCGATTCCAATAAACGAGTACAAACCTTTTTACGAAGCGATTATGGAATCACGGGAATATAAACACAACTACTACTTGTTATTGCAAGACAATGTGTCGCCGATTCGTCAAATCACGATTCGAACGGAGACAAAAACGGTTCAAATCGCCGATCCAAAACAAATCGAGTCGTTTATCGCGGTGTTGAAAACGGAGCTAAAAGAAGAGCCATTTACCGAGATGATTTCCCCAACCAATGACTGGGGAACGATTGAACTGTTGCAAAGCGATGGCGACCAAATGCAGCTTTCGTGGAAAAAATCATATGCACGAATCGATGCGTGGCTGAAGCAACACGGATTGCTGTCGAAAGCACGAGTTACCGCGGACGATGTTGCATACGCTATCGTCGTGAAAAACGATGCGCGCACCCCGCTTTATGACTTAGTAGAAAACCCGGCGTTTGTAAAAGAGCTAGAAACAAGAACCGACGTATTGCGTATTACGGATAAAAAGCAGCTAGAAGAGTGCTTGCAAAAAGCTTCTTCTTATGAAACGGAATCGCGCTATATTATCGCCTTTTACCGTACCGCCCATTCTGAACCAGATTGGCATGTAATCGACGAAGAAGCGCTTCCATCGTTCATTCGTGAACAATTGCCATAAGAAAAGTGTCTCATCAAGGGGCACTTTTTTATACAAATTTTCATTTGAATGTATTGGCATACATTTAGACAGTTACATATACTATATTCAAATAAAGGTTTTCTCCCGTTCCACGGCGAATAAATAAAAGAGAAAATAGGGGAACGGAGAGAAAATACGATGCCGAATCACAAAGACGAGATCAAGAAGTTGTCCACTGCCATCTGCATCGGTTAGGGCTAAGTTATACGAAACCGACCTATACGCTAGCCAATGCCGATGAAGAGAAACAAAAGGAATTCGTCCAAATCACCTTCCCCGAAGTAAAAAAAACTGGTAGATGGGAAAATCGCCCATGTCCTCTTTCAAGACGAATCGATGATTCGTGATTACCAAGCGATTCAAAAAACATGGTTTGTCAAAGGAAAACAACGAATCATTCCGACGTTTGGAAAACATCAGGGGCTGAAGCTGATTGGCACGTTGAACTACGAAACAGGAGAGGTATTTTGCATCGAAGAAGAACGTTATGACGCAGAAACATTTCTTCGATTTCTTGAACTTGTGTTCAAACATTATCCTACAGGGAAAGTGGTGATGATTTTAGATAACGCTCGAATTCCACATGCCAAACTCATTCAGCCGTTTTTAAAAGAACACGAAAATCGATTAGAGCTCGTCTTTTTGCAACCATATAGTCTGCAATTGAATTTGATTGAAGGGCTATGGAAATGGCTAAAATCAGACGTCATCAATAACGTGTTCCATTCGAGTGTGCAACAAATTAGAAAGAATGTCCAAGCATTGATTCAGAGAATCAACCAAAAATCAGAACAAACGATCGATCGTTTGTGTGTTCAGTTGTAATTCTTTAATTCAACTTATATAGTACATATGTTGATAAAATTTATGCTTACCTAATTTTATATAACACTATAGATTTTAATAGTCTTTAATGATTAGCAAAAGACTTGTAAGAGGTGAAATAGATGTTGCGTAATCAATTATTAGTCGAACTGAAAAGAGCGTGTACAATAAAAAATTTATTAATGTGGTCAGCTATTATTCTTCTTTTACCAACTATAAGGTTTTGTATGATAAGTGAAGGGTATCAGTTTTATAAACCAGTTGAAGTATTTCAAGAGATAGTATCAGCGATTATTCCGTTGCTTTTTCCTGCTCTGGTTATTATCATTTACCTTCCTTCCTTTTTACAAGAGCAAAGGAATAAATTTATTACGTATACTCGTACTAGAGTTTCATTAAATATTTATATACTCAGCAAAGGACTAACAAACGCTTTGTTGACGGGATTAGTTATATTCTTGTTAATTTTCCTCCCGTTTGTTTTCATAATGTATTTGGAACCAAATTTAGGAATAATTCTTTATACTCCTATAGATAAGAATGTACATATACCTAACGTAACTTTTTCACATCTCTTATTGTATGGAGATTTAACATATGGATTGATTTATTCGTTGTGGGTTTCTATAAATGGGGTAGTTTATTCTACTATTGCCTTCATGTTACTGCTCAACTTAAACAATCCGTTTGTTGCTCTATCGATTCCGTTTCTTTTTTATCATGTTTTCAACTTCGTAACTGGTGTGTTCAACATACCAATGTTTTCGCCACTTAGTACTATTTTTCCATTCAATATTGAAGAACAGCCTTTATGGACGGTACTGGTGCCGTTTTCATTCCTGCTAATCGTTCTGATAGTGGTCTTTGTACTCTCGACACGAAACCAAAAAGAATGGATGATATAAAGTATGGAACAAAGAATTTTTCGTATAAAATATCTTGAAGATGTAATTAGCGTTAAATGGCTGGTGACAGGAGTTATTTTTTACTTTTATAGTGTCATGCTGAAAAACGAAATTGTTAAGGTTGCTTACGAAAAAAAAGTATATTTTAATAATTGGGATATTACTTTACGTTTACTTAATGATATGTACCTTATTGTTTATTTCATTATCCCAATTGTGTTATTTTTTTCAATAAGGTCTATTTTTATGAA
>NZ_JAPSMC010000045.1 GCF_026847645.1 Anoxybacillus sp. J5B_2022 | reverse complement strand
AGGAGGTGTTACAATTGTTCAAAAAAACAACGACCATTTTGCTTGCTTCTCTGTTAGCAATAGGATTGGCTGCGTGCAACAAAATGGGGATGGAGCGCAATGACTATAAGAATGGGCAAAAGCAAAACATTTCCGCTTTGCGCACCTTAATTCCGAGCAGTCAATATCCGCACACAAGAGCGATATTGATTCAAAATGCCAAATACGAATTTGTGCCAGTAAGTCCGCAATAAGCCGCACAATGGCAAACACGGCTTCAGCCGCAGTGGAATCAACCAACGATTCCATATTATGCTGCGCCGCGCCAAATGCAGCAGGCGCCGAAACCAACTGCTCCAGCTCAGCCACAACAGGCTCGAACGACAGCTGGAATTAGCCAATACGCGCAACAAGTCATTGATTTGACCAATCGAGAACGAGCGCGTGCCGGTCTTCCTGCGCTAAAAGCAGACACACAGTTGAGCGCTGTCGCCCAGAAAAAGTCGGAAGATATGCAGCAAAAACATTATTTTTCGCACACTAGTCCAACGTACGGTTCGCCATTTGATATGATGCGGGACTTCGGCATTACGTATCGCACCGCCGGTGAAAACATTGCGCAAGGACAACGTACCCCACAAGAAGTCGTAACCGCGTGGATGAACAGCCCAGGACACCGCGCCAACATTTTAAACCGCCAGTTCACCCACATCGGGGTCGGGTTTGAAGGCGCAGGAAATCATTGGACACAAATGTTTATCGGAAAATAAGCGCAAAAAGAGGAGCATACTAGCTCCTCTTTTCCACGATCGTTAGCATTCTTCTGGTGTACCGGCGTTCGTTGCCGTACGAAACGATGAACCGCAGCCGCATGTCGCAATCGCATTTGGGTTATCGATCGTAAACCCCCCGCCCATCAACGATTGTTTGTAGTCAATCACCGTTCCTTTTAAAATCGGGGCACTTTCTTTATCGACTAGTATTTTAATTCCATATTGCTCGAGTTCATAATCCTCGTCTTGCCGTTCATGTTCAAAGCCCATTCCGTAGGACAAGCCGCTGCAGCCGCCGCCTTTCACACCAACGCGTAAGTATGCACCTTCTTCCCCGTGCTCTTTCATCATATCTTTAATTTGCAGCGCCGCGGCTTCTGTTAAAATAACAACCTCACTCATTGCTTTCCCTCCTTTTTTACCAGTATATCCGTTTTCGTATCGTCTGTTCAAATAATTAGTAATAATACTCTCCTGTGCAAATCGTTTCCGCTGGCCCAGTCATGAGCACATGTCCTTCGTCAGTCCACGTAATGACTAAATCGCCGCCAGCAAGATGTACGATCGTTTCTTTGTTGCGGGCCGTTTTGCCGTTTAAGACGGACGCAACGACGGCAGCGCATGCTCCTGTACCGCATGCTTGCGTCACCCCTGAACCGCGCTCCCACACGCGAAAATGAAGTTCCCGATCATTGACGACTTCGACAAATTCGACGTTGACTCCTTCCGGAAAGCGAGCATCTTTTTCCACTACTGGCCCTAACGACGTTACCGGCGCTTTCTCAATGTCGTCGACATAAAAAATAACGTGCGGGTTTCCCATCGAAACAGCAGTAATTTCATACGCTTCACCGGCAAACTCCATCGTTTCCGCCACGACTTGCTCCGCCTCTTCTCCTACCATCGGCACATCGCTCCGTTTCAACCGCGGTTTTCCCATATCAATCGTCACGTTCGTGACAACGCCGTTTTCGACAAATACTTCCGCTTTAACAAGCCCTGATAGCGTTTCAATCAAAAACGAACGCTCCTTCACTAATCCGTGTTCGTAAGCGTATTTAGCAACGCAACGAAGCCCGTTTCCGCAATTTTTCCCTTCGGAGCCATCGCTATTGAAAATCCGCATTTTTACCGGTGCGACGTCCGACGGACAAATAAGAATCATACCGTCCGCCCCAATTCCTGTGTTCACGTTGGACACTTTGATCGCCAATTCAGAAAATAGCGACTCTGGGATCGTTTCTTCAAACATGTTGACATATATATAACTATTCCCTAACCCGTGCATTTTCGTAAACGAAAACGTATTCATAAAGCGCCTCCTAAAAATTTTTTATATATAAGTATAAAGATGATGATCGTTGGAGACAATGAAAATATCCCCCGTTTTTTCATATACACCTAAAAGAAGATGTCGTTTTGGCATCTTCTTTTTTTGTCGAATTCCTTGTATAATCGGTTTGTAATAGGTCTTTATTCTTACATATGCGGGGGAAACATAATGGATCCTTTATATGATCGAAACATCCGCTGCCTTGTTTGTCAGCAATCGTATACGACGAAAAAAATTCGCTCCCGCTTTCTTCGTCCCGTCAAACACGATACCGATTTTTGCTCGTATTATCCATCGGAAGACGTAAACCCAATGTTTTATTATGTTAGCGTCTGTCCACATTGTGGTTTTTCGGCTACGGAAGAATTTTCTTCCTATTTTCCGCCTACTACGCTCGAAGCGATTCAAACAACCATTTACCAAGTGTGGAATGGAAGCAACTATAGCGGAAAACGGACGTTTCAAGAAGCAGTGAATACATATAAACTCGGCATTTATTGTGCCACATTAAAGCGGGAAAAACATATCGTGCTTGCCGGCTTATATATGCGATTAGCATGGCTGTATCGAACGTATGAAATCCCAGAGCAAGAAGAACGATTTATGCGGCTGGCTCTCGAACAATACATCGCTTCTTACAGCAAAGATGACTTTCAAGGCACACGTATGTCAGAAGTGCGGCTTCTTTATTTGATCGGCGAATTGCATCGGCGGCTAAAGCAGCCAAAACAAGCGATTCTTTATTTTTCAAAAGTCATTGCGAAAAAGAAAGAAACGATTGAAAAACGGATTGTGCAAATGGCACACGAACGTTGGCAAGAGATTCGTGAGAGCCAAAAATCACCTCCGCCATCAGAAGGCAAAAGCGGCGTTTAACGACCGCTTTTGCTATGGGAAGTTCATCCGATTAGAAATGCGCGACTATCATTTATACTTTTTTTAAAACATCGGATTTTCTTCAAGAAACTTATAAATGTTTGCGACTAATTGCTCCGGAGTTTCCCCTGTCACAATTTCTCCGTTTACTAAAGCAAATAGAGAATGGGCACATTTTCCACAGTAGCTTAAACAGCCGTACTCAATGATGTCTAAGTTCGGGTCTTTTTGTAATATTTCCAACGCTTTTTGCGAACCGTTCGCTAAGTTGCTCATGCAAAATTCGATAATCGGCTGAATCATCGTTCGTCACCTCTCTACTGTTTACCATCGTAACGATTTTTTCGACAAACGTCAATTTATGACACTTTATTTTGCTATATTCGTTATCCTTTATCGTTTTACCCACGCTTATCCTCATCATTTTTTCGAAAAATTGTTGTGATTTTGTCACATTTTCGCTATACTTTTAATGGCATTTGGTAAACATTTTGCATATAAAAAGACATCGGTTAGCTCTCGAAGCGAAGAAGACAAACTCTTTTCGTCCACAAGAGCATAAGATAGCAATCCAGCCACTCCAACAGAAAAAGACGTCGACAAAGGGGAATTCTAGCATGAGACACCTCGTTTTGCTCGGTGGGGGATATGGCAACATGCGTATTTTGCTTCGCCTTCTCCCAAATCAATTACATGAGAACGTTCACATTACGCTCATTGACCGTGTACCGTACCATTGTTTAAAGACGGAATATTACGCGTTAGCCGCAGGAACCGTTAGCGATCATGACATTCGCGTGCCATTTCCGGAACATCCCCGCCTTACCTATCGCTTTGGGGAAGTCAGCCGCATTGATATCGATACGCAAACCGTCTTTTTAGAAGACGGGTCTACGGTTTCGTATGATGATTTAGTCATTGGGCTAGGCTGTGAAGATAAATATCACGGCGTTCCGGGTGCTGAACAATTTACGTACAGCATTCAATCGATTGATAAAGCGCGCATGACGTACCAAGCGTTAAACAATCTACCGCCTCAATCGGTCGTCGCCATTGTCGGAGCGGGATTGAGCGGGGTAGAATTGGCCAGTGAGTTGGCAGAGAGCCGACCGGATTTGCATGTGATGCTATTTGACCGTGGGGAACGGATTTTACCGATGTTTCCAGAGCGGCTGAGCCAATATGTCGAAAGCTGGTTTCACGAACATCAGGTAGACATTATTCGCCATTCGAACATTACGAAAGTAGAAGAAGGCATATTGTATAATCACGAAGAGCCAATTCATTGCGATGCGGTCGTTTGGACAGCGGGCATTCAACCAAACCGTGTCGTCCGTGAGATGAACGTAGAAAAAGATGGGCAAGGCCGCGTCGTTTTAACAAGTCAACATCATATCCCTGGCTATGAAAATGTGTATGTTGTCGGCGACTGTGCGAGCTTGCCGCATGCTCCGAGCGCCCAACTCGCGGAAGGACAGGCAGAACAAATTGTGCAAGTGCTACAAAAACGATGGAACGGTGAAGAGCCACCTCATGAGTTCCCACCGATTAAATTAAAAGGCATCCTCGGCTCACTCGGAAAAAAACACGGATTTGGCCTTGTGGCCGACCGCCCATTAACCGGTCGAGTGCCGCGCCTTTTAAAATCCGGCGTGCTGTGGATGTATAAGTATCATAATGGGTATTAAAAACGGGTGACCTAATTGAAATCACCCGTTTTTTATGCTTGTTCAGCGGATTTATACCCATATTTCTCCATCTCTTCATAAATCGCTTTCAATTTCGGATTGCCTTCACCGACAATCGTCCCTTCGACAAGGACAACGGGGTAAAACAAATCTTCTTCGACTACTTTCGACGCAAAAGCTTTCTTTGTTTCATCGTCGGGCGGATTGAAAATATCGATATATGAAATGACGAACGGCTGGTTCGGATATTTCCGTTTAATGGCTGCCTCTAACCACTCATATGTTTCCTTCGATGAGGGCAAATTGACACAAGAGGGACAAACGACCTCAGCGCCATATACGCATATTTCAACTTGTTTGAATGACATATGTTTCCACCTTTCCTCTCCATAGCGAAAAAGTTATTAGATTTTTTTCATTATAACGATTATAATAAAGTTAAAGAAAGGAGTCGATGGTAAGAATGAGCGATTTAGAAATTAAAGAACAAGTTCAAGAAGTTTTAGATAAACTGCGTCCATTTTTGCTTCGTGACGGCGGTGACTGCGAACTCGTCGATGTCGAAGATGGCGTAGTGAAATTGCGCTTGCTTGGCGCTTGCGGCAGCTGCCCGAGCTCGACGATTACATTAAAAGCCGGCATTGAGCGCGCCCTTTTAGAAGAAGTACCAGGCGTCGTTGAAGTCGAGCAAGTGTTTTAAGAAAAGCGCAAAGCGCCCGCCTATCGGCGAAGATCGCACAAGCCCCACCGAGGAGGCTCAGCCCAAGCAAAGCTTGGGCTTGCGTGGGATATTTCAAAGAAGTGAATTCAGCGTGTCGCCGCCGAAAGAAGGGGAGGAGCGACTCGAGCCGATGGCGCTTGGAGCTAGACAGCTCCCCCTTTATGAAGATTATGACCGTGGTAGACCCAAAATTTTATACTTTCTTATCTTTTAAAAAAGAAGGATGTCCCAAAAGTCGAGGGACATCCTTTTCTGTTGCATTATATGATTTTGTGCTCTCCAATCAACATGGGCGTGCTAGCAATTTCGCTATGCTTCGAGCGCCATTTTATAGACGCGGCTGCCGCTCTGTTCGACGGCTAAACATTCCACCGCGCAATGCGGAAAATGCGGCGTCAACTTTTCCTTCAGCCACTCCCCTTTTCCTTGCTCTGCAAAACAAAGAACAGTTGGACCAGCCCCGCTTAACGCTACACCAAACGCGCCATACTCTTTGGCGAGCGCCTGCACATTTGTCAATTCTGGGATTAGTGATTTCCGATACGGTTGATGAAGCACATCCCCGTCCATCATCTTTCCTGCCAATCGCCAATTTTTCGTCAATAGCGCTGCTACTAGTACGTTGCTGACGGCGCTGGCTTCTACAGCTATCTCTCGCGAAAAGGAATCAGGGAGAACGCCGCGCGCTTTTTTCGTTTCCAGCTCATAGCTTGGAATCACAGCGACAAGGTCTAATTCTATATTAGGAACATGAATAATCGTCGTTTCCTCCTGCCGATGGCATCCAATGACCAATCCTCCGTACAGCGAGGCGCCAACGTTATCCGGGTGTCCTTCATAGCAACTTGCCAGCCGCGCTTTTTCTTCAATTGTAAGCGACAAGCCCGCAAGCTCATTGGCCAATTCAATCCCCGCGACAACCGCCGCCGCGCTGCTTCCCAACCCGCGCGTAAACGGAATGTCGCTGTACACATCAACCGCACAGGGCGGCAATGTCCGGCCATACGTCTTAGCGACACGATCCGCCACTTGAAAAATAAGATTATCCGTTCCGTTTGGGATCGTCCGTACTTCTGGCGAACAAGGCGTAAACACCCATTGCTCCGCGCGGCGTACTTCTAATACTAAATAGCGTGAAACGGCGAGACCTAGCGAATCAAAGCCAGGCCCTAAATTCGCCGTACTTGCTGGGACGACAATTTTCAACATTTCGTCTTCTTTCATTGATGAACAGCCCCTTGAATATGTTCGAACACGACACGCTCATCGTTCGGAAGCACAAGTGGTTCGATGTCGGCCGCCTCCATCGCAATCGCCGGATCTTTCAATCCGTTTCCAGTGAGCACGGCCACGACCGTACTTCCCTCTTTCACTTCGCCCCGCTTCCGTTGTTTAATAACGCCAGCAATTGAAGCACATGACGCTGGCTCGGCAAAAATTCCTTCCTCTCTTGCAAGTAGCTTATACGCTTCCAAAATTTCTGCATCGGATACTTCATCGATTTTTCCGTTCGATTCGTTCGCAGCTTGCACCGCCTTCTCCCAGCTCGCCGGATTGCCGATGCGAATCGCTGTCGCAATCGTTTCTGGTTCCGTAATGACTTGATTGCGAACGATCGCAGCCGCTCCTTCTGCTTCAAAACCGCGCATTTCCGGCAGACCGGTCTGCTTTCGTTCATGATATTCCTTAAACCCTTTCCAATAGGCCGTGATGTTCCCAGCATTGCCGACCGGAATCGCCAACACATCTGGCGCTTTGCCGAGCTGGTCGCAAATTTCAAACGCGGCCGTTTTTTGTCCTTCAATGCGGTACGGATTCACGGAGTTGACGAGCGTAATCGGCGCGATTTCGCTTAGGCGTCGCACCATTTTTAATGCTTCATCAAAATTTCCTTCAATCGCAAAAATTTCCGCACCGTACATGACCGCTTGCGCTAATTTTCCCATCGCAATTTTGCCATGTGGAATAACGACAATGCAGCGCATACCTGCGCGTGCTGCATACGCAGCGGCTGCCGCTGATGTATTGCCCGTCGAAGCACAAATGATCGTATGGCTCCCTTCTTCTTTCGCTTTCGCCACCGCCATCACCATGCCGCGATCTTTAAATGACCCGGTCGGATTCGCTCCTTCGACTTTGACATATAGCTCCATTCCTAGCTGCTTTGATAATCGCTCTAAGCGAATAAGCGGCGTATTTCCTTCATGAAGCGAAAGAAGTGGCGTTTTTTCTGTCACTGGCAAAAATTCGCGATATTCGTATAGCAATCCTCTCCACATCATCATTTTCCATTCCCTTCTACGCGGTACGAACTTTTCACATCTTCAACAATTTCAAGATCGCGCAATTGTTGCAAAATTTCTTCGTAAGCTTGTTGCGACGCTTTATGTGTCACGATGACAATTTCCGCAAATCCCTTTTCTTTCAACGGAAGCTGCAAAATTTTCTCAAAACTAACGCCCCGCTCCGAGAAAATCGCTGTAATTTTGGCAAAAGCTCCGACTTCGTCTTTTACATGAATGCGGAGAAAATATTTTGAAAAAATTTCTGACGGCGCTTTTAGCTGCTTCTCATATTGCGGTGCGACAGCGCTTCGACCGTTGACCCCAAGCCGCATATTTTTCATGACCGCCACTAAGTCAGATACAACCGCTGTTGCTGTCGGAAGACTGCCGGCGCCTGGGCCGTAAAACATCGTTTCTCCGACCGCTTCCCCGTACACGTACACGGCGTTATATTCATCGCTCACTGACGCTAACGGATGCGAATCTGGCAACAATGTCGGCTGAACGCTCACTTCGACTTTATTGCCATCACGATGAGCAATACCAATCAACTTCATCGTATAGCCAAGCCGTTTACTATAATCCAAATCTTCTTCCGTAATGCCGGTAATGCCTTTTACTTGCACATCTTCTAAATCAATGTTCATCGAAAACCCTAAGCGCGCTAAAATCGCCATTTTTCGCGCAGCATCTAATCCTTCGACATCCGCGGTTGGGTCTGCTTCAGCATAACCGAGCGCCTGCGCTTCTGCCAGCACTTCTTCATACGGGCTTCCGTATTTGCACATTTTCGTTAAAATAAAGTTCGTCGTTCCATTGACAATTCCCATCATTTTCGTAATGCGGTCAGAAGCTAACCCGTCGACAAGGCTGCGCAAAATCGGAATGCCGCCGGCGACGCTCGCTTCATAAAATAAATCACAGCCGTTTTCCGTCGCCACCGCTAACAATTCCGAGCCGTATAGCGCCATTAAATCTTTGTTGGCCGTAACGACATGCTTTCCGCGTTTTAAGGCTTGTAACAAATATGGCTTCGTTTGATCCACTCCGCCCATTACTTCGATCACGACATCAATCTCCGGGTCATTGATGACCTCCTCTGCATTTGTTGTCAATAAAGCCGGATCGACTTTGACATCGCGCTCTTTATATAAATCGCGAACGAGAATTTTTTTGACAACCACTGGACAGCCGACTTGATGAATCAGTTGGTCTTGATGGTTTTCAATAATTTTCACAACCCCGCTGCCTACTGTACCTAATCCTAACAAACCAACCGAAATTGGCTTTGCCATCCTCTCCACTCCCTTTTGTATTTTCTGTATGAACATTTGTTTTTATATAGTAGACATTATAAAAGATGTTCCTTTCTTTTACAATCATTATTTTTTTATCTTATATTCTGAAAACGCTTAACATCAAGTGAATTCAGATAATTTTTTTTAAAAATAGTCTCTTTCGAAAGAGGCTCGCGTTATGCGCGTTTGTGTTGAAGCCATTCGGTGTTGACTAGCGCTTCTGGTGTTTCTCCTTTTAACACCGCGATAATATTCCGACAGCTTCGCTCCATCATGTTCACGCGCGTTTCTTTACTAGCACTTCCGATATGTGGTAATGCCACTACATTTTTCAATGATAAAAGCGGGTGCGACGGATCGACCGGTTCTTTTGTAAATACGTCTAAGCCAGCCGCCGCAATTTCACCGTTGACAAGCGCCTCATATAACGCTTCTTCATCAACGACCGCTCCTCTTGAGACATTAATAAAAATCGCGGATCGCTTCATCCATTGGAACGCTTGGCGGTTAAACAAATGGCGCGTTTCCTTCGTTAGCGGCGTTAAACATACGACAAAATCAGCAGTTTGTAACAGCTCTGGAAACGTACAATACACAGCGCCTAATTGCCGTTCTGCTTCTTCATTTCTCGTGCGGTTATGGTATAAAATGTTCATCTCAAAGCCTTTCGCCCGCTTCGCCACCGCCTGTCCAATTTTCCCAAGCCCGACAATGCCGATTGTTTTATGATGCACATCTGTGCCCGCCAACAAAAACGGACTCCAGCTTTTCCATTCGCCCGCTTTCATATATTCTGCCGCTTCTACTAAACGCCGTGCCGTCGCCAACAATAACGCAAACGTTAAATCCGCCGTCGTATCATTCAACACGTCCGGCGTATTGCAAACCGCAACGCCGTATTCCGTCGCAACCGGAACATCAATATTATCAAACCCGACCGCCATATTCGCCACCACTTTTAAGTTCGTTCCCGCTTCCATCACTTCACGGTCAATGCGGTCGGATAACATCGTCAGCAACGCATCCGCTTTTTTCGCTTCCGCAAGCAACACTTCCCGTGCCACCGGCACATCTTCGTACGGCCACATCGTCACTTGCCCTAGTTCCGTAAGCGGCGCAATCACTTCTTCCGGTAGTTTTCGCGTAATAAAAATGTATGGCTTGTCCACTTCTTTCTCCCCTCTTTCTATGATCTCCCTCTCCATCTTACCATAAGATGCAGCTTGCCACGATACAGAAAGCGGCGCAGTGCCGCTCTTCTGTCACGTGTAAGAAAGCCAACGAATAATCGGTAATTGAAACCGTTTTGCCAACTCCAACCGTTCGTAAAAGGAAGCTAAAAAAGTTTCATATTCTTGCGAACGATCAACGAGAGAGCGAAGCATTTGTGCATACTGCTGTTTTTCTTGCTCGCTCTCGGTCAAATAATACCCCTCCACACACTCGAAATAATGAAGTGGAAACAATAAACGTGCATAAAGAAGCCGCCATGAAAAAGCGGACAACGGCGTCACTCGCTCATAGTCGCGGAAAAAACGCTGCAGCTGTTCCTCGTCCGCTGCTCCTTTCACGTATAGCGCCCGCACCCACTCCGCCAAATCGCGAGCGCAATGGTCATAAACCCAGTCTGTCGGCAGCTTCATTTCTTTTCCACCTGCCCATAGCGTCTGAGGCAACCGCTCGTGGCAAACCGTGGCCGCATCCACCGTATACGGCTGTTCATCCAGCTCGGTGTCGGCCACATATTGAATAGCATTTTCCGTTAATCCCACATAATACGAAAACGATTCGATGAACAAATCGGTAAATTCGTCTTCTCGTTTCTGTTGCAACTTTTCTTTCCAAAACAATTCCATTTGGTCTAAACGTTGTCCCCATAATTCTTTCCACTGCCCAATGCGGTTGCAATGAACCACTTTGCTTGGAAAAGAACGACCGTAGGCATGGAGTTTCGCTAATTCTTTTCCGATTGGTGCCGTTCTTGTGTATAGCTGGAAAGGAATGCGGAACAATGCAACACGTTGCCCGCCGCCATCAGCGACCAACTTTCCTTGCTTCGTCGGAACAATGGTCGCGACGGATAAATCCCCTTTTGCTGCTAAGTAAACGGCCATTTGATACAACTCGCTCATCTCTGCTTCCGTCCGATGACGGACAGGGACGAGAATATACCGTTCATTTTGACACATAAATGTGTAGTAGCCCTCTAACTTTTCGATCCTTTCTGCCTTCCATCCGTATTCTTGCTCCATCCAACCAAGCATAGTTCCCCCTCCTTTCTATCCAATATATGATGGAACTAGGCCGTATACGATTTCATAACGAACGCGCAAAATATTTGTGCAACCTTCCATTTTTTGATTATAATAATTTCAACGTGTGGAAAAAAGCGTTCGTCCATCGACATCTAACGTAGAAAAAAGGCACGCTTCTTTCGATTTCCACATATACAATACAAAACACGTAAAGAAACAGGTGAAGCAACATGGAAAAATATAATATGAACAATCTAGAGCAAGTGGCACGTCAATGGCTCGAAAAACGAGGGGTAAAAATTGAGGATATTGCCGAACTCGTCTATTATTTGCAGTCGAAATACCATCCAAATTTGCAAATGGAAGAGTGTATCGAAAACGTTAACCGCGTCCTTTCGAAACGTGAAGTACAAAACGCCATTTTGACAGGCATTCAACTGGACGTTCTCGCCGAGAAAGGGATGCTAGACGAGCCTCTACAAGCAATCATCAGCCGCGATGAAGGGTTGTACGGTGTTGACGAAATTTTAGCGCTATCGATCGTCAACGTGTACGGCTCCATCGGCTTTACAAACTACGGATATATCGATAAACAAAAACCAGGTATTTTGCAATACTTAAACGATAAGTCGACTGGAAAATGCAATACGTTTTTAGATGACATCGTCGGAGCGATTGCTGCGGCCGCATCAAGCCGCTTAGCGCATCGTGCTGCTAACGCAGAGTAAACGGTAAAAAAGAAAGGAAAGGGTGCTCTTAAAACGGGACACCCTTTGTGCTTATATTCTTTCCATCCATTCTTGTAATGAATCGACGGTATACGTTGGTTGCTCGGCGTATTGCGCTAGCAACTCTTTCGTCGTTACTCCTGTATGAACGAGCAACGTATCGATGCCCGCGTTCATTCCGGCCTTAATGTCGGTATCGTAATAATCGCCGATCATTAACGTTTTCTCTCTCGGTACACCGAGCACTTTTAATGCTTGTTCCATAATAATTTTTTCCGGCTTGCCGATAAAAATCGGCTGCACTTGCGTTGACACAGCAACGACCGCCGTCAATGATCCATTCCCCGGCAGCAATCCCCGCTCCGTCGGAATCGCGATGTCCCCATTTGTTGAAATGAACGTTGCCCCGTTGCGAACTGCTAAACAGGCAATCGCCAATTTTTCATATGTAATCGTCCGGTCAATTCCCATCACGACAAACTCGGCATCTTCTCCGGCGAACGTAAACCCTTTTTCTTTTAGCGCTTCCCGAATCCCATCCTCGCCAATGACGTACACTGTAGCACCTGGCTTTTGTTCAAAAATATAGTTCGCGGTTGCTTGGCTTGTTGTAAATACTTGCTGTTCGGTCGCCGGAATATCAAATGTTTGTAACTTTTCTGCTACTTGCGCCGGCGTACGGGAAGAATTGTTCGTGACAAACAAATACGGAATATCACGGCGGTGCAGCTCTTTGACAAACTCGCGCGCTTCCGCGATGCACTCCGTTCCGCGATACATCGTGCCATCTAAATCAATCAAATACCCTTCGTACGTTTTCACATGCCGCACTCCCTTATGTTCTGTTTTATGTAACACACTTTATCGCACAAAACAAAAGATGTCAAAACAAAAACGCTTCTCGATACAACGGAAGCGCTTTTGTTATTCGTGCGTCTGTTCTTTAATTTGATAATGGCAAACGTCGTCGCCTTCCGTCATACAAGCTTGCAACGCCACTTCTGAATTGAGCAGCTGTTTAAATAGCTGCAATTCACATGAACAAATCGAGCGGTATTGTTTGGCAATTTCAGAAATCGGGCAATGATGAGCGATTAAATGATATACCCCTTGTTCATCTTTCCGCAACTGCGTCATATATCCTTGCTCGTTTTGTAATTCAAACAGCTTTTTCATTTTTTCTTCTAGCGTTTTTTCTTGAAAATCGCGGGCATACCGTTCTTTCATCCGCGCCGTTCTCACTTGGAGAAGCGCGGCCACCATCTCTTTTCCCGCCACTGTTTCTAAATCGCTTAACAACTCGACGGCCAATTGTTTATAGTGTTGCGGAAACTGTTCTTCGCCTTTTGCCGACAATTCATATACGTTTGTCGGCCTTCCCATCGCTTGGCGCACAAGCGTTGGGCGAATGAGCCCATCGCGTTCTAACGCATGCAGGTGACGGCGCACCGCCATTTCACTCACGTTAAGCCGCTTTGCCAGCTCGCCTGCTGTTAATCGTTTTTCCAATTTCAACAACTTCAATATTTGTTGTTTTGTGGAAGAGGATTGATAATCCATCTCACTCACCGTCCTCTCCCTCATTGTACGCTATTTCCCTCATTTATACAATTTATAAACAAAAAAGTTGCAAAAGTTAGTTGCGGAATGCCGAAACAGGTCCGAGCTCATTTTCTAAATATGTACGAATGGCGGTTGGATAAGCTTGTAAAGCACGAAGCGAGCGGCTAAACGCTTCCAGCAATTCCGCATCATTTCGCTTCGTGTATTGCTGAACGAGCATTTTCCGGTAGTGAAGAATCGCTTTTAACCCTTCCGCATCCCCTTCCGCAATGACTTTTTCGTCCGTTAAAATGTCGATAATGTCTTCATAACTGCCTGGGTCGCGCATAATAAAGCCGTCAATCATGGCATTCCCTACATCTAACACCGCCTCAATGCAGACATGGACAATGCGTTCGAACGCCAATTGCGCTATTTCATCGTTCCATGATGGTTGTTGTTCGTATAAAGCGAGCATTTTTTCCATATACCGCAGCGTTTCTTCGATTTTATTTCGGTCAACAAAGTACATCCGTGTAGCCTCCTCATGCAAAATATCGCTTTTTTAATGTATTATAACAAAAGAAACCGGACACTTGCAGAAATGTTTGGTAAGATGATGTTAGTGACTTTTTGGAGGTGTAAATGATGAACGAGCGTTTTTTCTTGTACGACGATACAACGGAAACGAAAACACGATTTGTTAGCTTTCTCGGCGAACGGCAACGCTTTGATTTGGCGATTGTGAAAACTGATCGCTTTTATGGCAAATATTTAGTGCTCGATATGCAAAGCAACCGGTTTGCGATCATCGGCCGCGATGATTTGGACGAACCGGGATATTTAGAGTACGCCTACCGTTTAAGCGAAGAAGATGCCAACGATTTACGTTCCTTTTTAAACGAATTTATTTTATAACCTTGCTTATGGCAGGGAATATTTATAACTAATCCCTGTCATAAAGGAAGGTGAAGACGATGGTATATCGCGATTTTTCAAGTGTCGAGAAACAGCGAGAATTTTTGACAGCGGAAGAGTTTCCCGAAGGATCGTACGGCCATCCGCAAGGGAAAGATAGACCTGTCGAAAATAAAAGCACGTCATGGGAAGAGGGGCAGCGCTATTATAGCGCCTTCAACTACGAGTATAAAGCGTTCCATCAACATATTCCGCGGCAAGACCCTGGCGCGCACCTGCCGCACGATGATCCAAATACAGAAGAACAGCCTCCTTATGAAGAATAAAAGATAAAGGCTATCTCACAGCGCGATGAGATAGCCTTATTCTATGTTCAAATGTGTTGTTATTTTTTCACCTTTCGTAACACGAAGTACGCACAGCCAAAATTGCAATATTCGTACAAATACTCCGATAATGTGCTAATTTTCGTATCATATGTTGCTTTTTGGTTATGATCGTCAAAAAAGCCACGTAGCCGTAACTGATTATACCCCCAATCCCCTACGATATAGTCGTATTTATTTAAAATATCCGCATAACGCGCCCGAAATGCTTCTTCGTTAAACCCGTTTTTCACATTCTCAATTAGTTCATAACACGTATTATTGACGCAAATCATTTTTCTCACCTCATTTTTATCTTAAACGATGGAACGTTCCCAATCAATTACTGTGATAAGACATGCAAAAGAAAGGAATGATGTAAGCGAGGAGGTGTTACCATTGAACAAAGCATGGATGGCATTATCGATTGGTGCAGCCATTTCACTATCCGCTTGCGCACAAATGGCGGAAAATAACCGCGATACGCTATATCCGCGGAGCGGAAATACGATCAACGTCGCCGACCGCAACGATTTATATAACGTGCAAGGGCTTCCGAACGGCACTGATTCCCGAATGAATAATTTCGGTTACGTTCGACACCAAAAAAGTCCGGTGGCAGGAGGAATGAATAACTACGGCAACTTGCCAACACTAAATCGCGAACGTGTGGCAGATTTAATTAGCAAATTATGTGTTCAGCTGCCACATGTCAACGATGTCGCTACGCTCGTAACCGATGAAGAAGTATTGATCGCTTACGATACCGATACGAAAAATCGGTTCGAAACCGCCGATCAAGTGAAAAAGACCGCTCTTTCCGTGGTGCCGCGCTACTACCATGTTTACGTCGCCGATGATCCGCGCATGATGAAAGAAATTGAACGCTTCGGTCGGCTAGATTCGAACACTCAAAACATCGATCAAATTATTGATACAACGATTAAAGAGATGTTGAAATATCCGCAAGGTCGCAAGCTAAGTGACGGAGAAAATGCGAACGGAGAAATGATCAATGAGATGAACGATCATTTAGATCGCGATTTTAACGACGGAACGCCAAATCCGAAACAAACGATGAGTAAATAAAGAGAGGGTGTCCCAACCAACACGGGACACCCTCTTTTCGGTTTTATGCTTCTTTATGTCGTTGTTGTGTGGCTGCGTTTACTTGTTCATCGGCATGGTACGAGGAGCGAACAAGCGGGCCAGCTTCGCAATGGCTAAACCCTTTGCTTAATGCAATTTCTTTTAGTTCCATAAACTCATGTGGATGGTAATATTTTTCGACTTTCAAGTGCTTTTTCGTCGGCTGCAAATATTGGCCGATCGTTAAAATATCGACATGGTTTGCGCGCAAATCGTCCATCGTTTCGATAATTTCTTCCTTCGTTTCGCCAAGTCCGATCATAATGCTCGATTTCGTCGGAATGTCTGGCTGCAATTCTTTGGCGCGGCGCAAAAACTCTAACGAGCGTTCGTACGTTGCCCGCGCGCGCACTCTTGGCGTCAGGCGGCGAACCGTTTCGATGTTGTGGTTTAAAATATCTGGACGCGCATCCATCAAAATTTTTAAGTTCTCATAGACGCCGCCCATATCGGAAGGAAGCACTTCAATCGTCGTCAACGGATTTTTGCGGCGGATCGCCCTTACTGTTTCCGCAAATACAGCTGCTCCTCCATCCTTTAAATCATCGCGTGCCACGGCGGTCACGACGACGTGTTTTAAATTCATTAAGCGTACGGAATCAGCGACGCGCTCTGGCTCTTGCCAATCCAATTCCGTCGGCAAGCCTGTTTTCACGGCACAGAAGCGGCAAGCGCGCGTACAAACGTCGCCTAAAATCATAAAAGTAGCCGTTTTTCTTATTGCCCAGCACTCATGGATGTTTGGGCATTTCGCTTCCTCACATACAGTGTGTAGCTGTTTTTCACGCATCATCTTCTTTAAACCGACGTACGTTTCGTTTGTATTTAACTTTATTTTTAACCATTCCGGTTTTCGAACACGTTCTTCATTTGTCGCCATGTTTCACACTCCAGTCGTTTATTTACACTTTTCATTATAAAAAAAAGCGGAAACGAACTCAAAGAAAATTGTCACGCACGTTTCACTTGCCAATTTTTAATATTTATGAAAATCGCCGATCTTCCCAAAATAATGATATGAGATTCGTGGAAAGGAGTCAAAAATGTGCGTACACTAATTAGTTATATCACCGCAAGTTTCGTGTTCATCGCCACTTCATGGAACGTTTTAGGAAAAGAAATAGCCAAAGACGAAAATATATATGAGCAGCGCATGGAACTGTACCAAAAAGCAGAAGCCGTTTCGCTCATCCCGTGGTACTATTTCGCAGCGATTGACCAATACGAGCGAAACGTCCGGCTTGTCCGCCGCGATCTCCCGAAAGCGACGGGTGCGCTCGGTATTTACATTCCACCGGAACGATGGGCAGGACCGCTGAATCGAAACAAACACGATACAAACCCATTTACGATTTCGCAGTTCGGTGGGCTCGGCATGGATGGAAACGGGGACGGAGTTGCGAACCCGAATGACGATGAAGATGTCATTTTTGCGATCGCTCGTTATTTGCAAACGTACGGTACCGATCATGAGCATTTAAAAATAGCGTTATGGGACTATTACCAACGAAGCAAAACGGTCGATCTCATTTTAGGTAAGGTGAAAATTTACAAAAAATATAAGACGCTTCAGCTTGACGATCACGCCTTTCCTCTTCCACTCCATGCCAATTACACGTATAAAAATACATGGGGAGATGCGCGCGGCTGGGGAGGAAGACGAATTCATGAAGGAACGGATATTTTCGCTCATTACGGAGTGCCTGTGCGCGCGACATGCTATGGGGTTGTGGAACTTAAAGGTTGGAATAAATACGGCGGATGGCGTGTTGGGATTCGCGATATTAACAATACGTACCACTATTTTGCCCATTTAAACGGATTTGCAAGCAACCTTCGGGAAGGGCAAATCGTTGAACCAGGGATGATTATCGGTTCTGTCGGCAGCTCGGGATATGGTCCGCCTGGGACAGCTGGAAAATTCCCGCCCCATCTTCATTACGGCATGTATAAAGACAACGGCTACACCGAATGGTCGTTTGATCCGTATCCGCATTTAAAAATGTGGGAGCGGGCAGAAAAGATGCAGAAAAAACAAAGAGGGTGACAGCCCTCTTTTTGTTTTCGTTAGACGGAAATTTAACGATGGAAGATTATTAGCGCATTTTTAACAACGCTTCTTTCCCTTTCATTCCGACCGTGATTCCTATTTGTTCGGCAGCGACTGTGACCGACTCGAGCGGAGACTCAAGCAACTGTTCAATTGTTCGAACCCCTACCGCTCTTGCGGCAATAATGCCACGGTCTTTTAGTTTTTCGTTCAATAGCGCAACATCTAACGCTCCGCACATAATATAGCCTTTATCGCTTGTCACCACTAACAAATTCGTTTTCGGCAACTGTACGGAAATCGCCGTAAACGGATAGTTGTCAATCATGATAGGATTTACGGTAATCATCGAACCGCCCACACTCCTTTCCTTCTTTCAATGTATGAAACAAGGAAAAAAATGTGTCTATTGGCGTTGCGTCAGCTTCCATGCTAATACATCCCGCAAAAATTCTGGCATATAATAAATTTTGTTCGGCGCACGGTGAATTTCTGGGTAAAAATGGCCGAACGTAAACATGTCAATGGTCGCCACCGCATACGTCTCGCTCGGGTCGATCTCTTTGTCGCCAATGAAAATGCGGCGAATATGTTCTGATCCGTCCTCCGTCGTTTCCGTTTGCAAGGTTACCCCGTCATACACCATTTCTCCCATTACTTTGCCGCGAAACCCGAAACCACGAACAGAAAGGTGTTTCATTTTTTCGGTATGTGCTTGCAAAATCACCTCTTTTAATTCATCGCCGCGCAAATACACTTTACACGGGTTAATCGGGTGTGGGCAAATGCGATGCAAATCTTTTCTCGTCACCGTTCCTTTTGAAAGCGGCGCTAACAGCACGCCGGCATTGACCATACCGATGTCGCCGTCGCACCATTCTCGTAACGCAGACGCTAGCAGCTCGGCAAACGGCGAAGGCGCGAACCATTGCAACGGCAAATCGGCTGAAAGCTCGGCGACACGTTCTTGATCGAGTTGGCGCAAACTTTCTTGCTCTAGCGCTTGCAATGTTTGCTTCGTTTGCTCGCAATCTGGGAGCGCCGCCGTTTCGATGAGCGCCGCTTTTGGCGTTGTTCCCGTTATTTCGACGACACCAACGTATTGTCCGTATTTTCCAGCACCGCATAATAAAGTGCTATTCACCCATTGGCCGTATGGCAATACGTGATGCGTATGCCCACCAAGAATTAAATCAATGCCCGGGATCGTCCGGGCGATCGTCTCATCATCGGTAATTCCTAAATGCGATAGTAGCACAACGAAATCAGCTTGCTTCCGCACTTCTGTTACAAGCGATGGCAATATGTCAAAGGGAGAAATGATCGTCCAGCCGAGCAATTCATAAAATTTCGCAAAATGCACAGTTACCCCAATCACGCCAAGGCGAAACGTATCAGAAACGGGAATGATCGTATACGGCTTTAGCCAGCTAGGCCGTTCGCCGTTTTTCTCGAATAAGTTGGCGACTAAAACAGGAAAACGTGCCGCTTGGTAAAGCGTGCTCAACTCGTCATGATCGAGCGTAATGCCTTCGTTATTGCCAAACGTCACTGCATCGTAGCGTAACTCGTTCAGAAGCTGTACGTTCGCCTTTCCACGCGTCGCCTCCGTAATCGGATGAAAGCGGTCGATAAAATCTCCGATGTCAAACAAAAGCATCGTTTCTCCCTTTTGCGCATGCTCGTTTCTCTGTTTTTGCAAAAATGCCGCGATTTTCGGCCAATTTTCAAAATGGCTATGCACGTCGTTTGTGTGATAAATATAAATCGTTTGCTTCAACCGTCAACACCTTCTTTTACGAAATACCTTGAATGACGAGGCGGATGCCGAGAAGGATGAGCACGATTCGCAACATGAGCACAATCGTTTTGCTTTTTAGTTTTTTATTCATCCACGCCCCTGTTTTCGCACCAAACCAAACCCCTGGAACGAGCGAAAGAACAAACAACCATTGCACATTCCCCATGACCATATGAGTCACGGAACTTACGAGCGAGGATAAAAAGACGATGAACATCGATGTCGCCACGGCAACATGCGGTGGAAACAAAAACAATAAAATCATAGCCGGTACCATCAGCGAGCCGCCGCCGATGCCAAACATTCCGCCAAAAAACCCGACGACAAAGGAGATCGCAATCGCTGTGACCGGATGGTAGCCGTATGTAACCGTATCGCCTTCATTCGTTATATATGTCCGCATCATCCGAAAATGCTTTTGTTTTGACTGTTCCGTTGATTTTTTCGTCAACATGAGCAAAAACGAAACAGAAATAAGAAAAAGCCCGAAATAAAGTGAAAAATGAGCCAAACTTAATGCTTGGTTGACCCATGCACCTAACATGGCGCCTGGTCCGCTACCAACAAAAAACAACAACCCGCTTCGATAATCGACCATTTTATCTTTCATGTAAGACAACGTCGACGAAAGGCCGTTAAAAATAATGACGACAAGCGATGTGCCGACCGCTACTTGTGGAGAAACTGCTGGCAATACATGTGCCGCACCTAAAAACAGTAGCGACGGAACGATAATGACGCCTCCCCCTAACCCCACTAAGCTGCCGATCGTTCCTGCTAAAAAGCCAACTAATAGAAGCAATCCGTATTCCATCTTCCCCATCTCCATCATTAGTCTATTAAAATAAATCTAATTGCCGTGGCGCTAAATCGGTATATTCCACCCCAAGTAGCCGCATGAATTGTTTGGCATTATCCGCCGCATCCCCGCCAGAGTTATTGTTGAACAATACGTAAAGATCGTTCGTTTTCGCTTCCAGCTTCCGAATATGCTCGACCCATTCGCGCAACTCCTGTTCATTATACCGATATAAATACCGGACAGCGCGCCAATTCTCTCCGCTTGTCGCCTTATTCCATCCGTGCACATTGCGGCCGTGAAAGCGAATGAGCGTTTTTTCTCGGTTCGTCGGATACAAAACGGCCGGAATGGATCCTTCCCCTGCCTGCGGCTCATCGCAAATGCTATGAATCCACCGCTCTTCTTCCATAAACTGCAACGTCTTGTCGTAAAACATTGGCGAAAACCAAGATCGATGGCGAAATTCAAGCGCGACCGGCACATCCCCCATCTGCTTCCGACACCAGCGTAAATAAGCAACATGCTCGCGGCGGCAATCAAACCATGGAGGAAATTGAAATAACACCATTGCTAGCTTCCCCGCTTCGACAAACGGCACAATCGACGCTAAAAACGCCGCAAACATTTCCTCTTTGCTCGCATACGGAATGGCTTCGCGTTCATGTCCGGTCATTCCTTGGTACGCTTTGACGACAAAGCGAAAAGAAGCCGGCGTGTCCCGCACCCATTTTTCCACATTTTGTCTTGGCTGAATCGCATAAAAATACGAATCGACTTCGACAGTTGGAAAATGGGCCGCATATTCCTGCAATTTCTCTTTCGCTGCAAGTCCAGGCGGATAAAGGCTGTCATGATCGCCCCACCCAGTAAGCCCGATATAAATCATCTTTATCACCTTATTTCCATCATACCATAATTGCGTGGAAAAACGATGTAAAAAACCGGCCATTCGTGATAACGAATGACCGGATCTGGTGAATGATTAACCGATGGAACCTTCCATTTCGAACTTAATTATTTTTGCTTGTTGCATGAGAAAATAACACCTTACAAACGTTGATTTATCAAGGTTTTTCGATTTTTCTTAATCAAACAAAATCATAAACCACAATAAATTTGTGGGTGTTTTGTGGGTGTGTAGGTGGTGCTTTGAATGCAAAAAGGCGGAGTGAATTCCCATACCCATCAAGTTAAGAATTTGGGCCTTTGTGCATCGTTAAAAACATGGTATCCTTTCTAGCGAATACTCTTTGTTAGAAAGGATTTTTTCTATGGAAAAACAAATGCAAGCATGGATGAAAACCATCCGTCAACTCTTTTCTCCCGAGACATTGGCTCATCTTGCTCGAAAAACGGGATTTATCCAACGAAAACGATCATTCTATTGAGAAAACATGGAAGAAAGGATCGAAGGAAAGGAAAAGAAACGGCATCGGATCTCTTGGTTAAATTGGGTATTTATTGATTAGATTCATAAAAACGCCAAATAACCCTCTCCAAGAGGGTTATTTGGCATGCCTAAAACATGTGGTATTCTTTTTCTTCAGCTAATGATCACAAACATTGCGTATGGACACAACGACCCTTAACACTAAACTTGACGGGTATGGAGTGAATTCCGCCTTTTTGATTAAGCAGATAAAAAAGCAAAACCCCGATCGATATGTGTAGACTTCGCGCTGGCGCGGCCGCCTTTCAACACATAGCGCAAATAACGCTGTTCTTTGACCAACGTCCACACTTTTTGAAATGTCGGCGTAAACACCTTGGAAAGCCTAATCTTCTTCATCTGTCCCACCAACATCGTCGATAATTTGAACGCCGAAATTCGCATCGATTTGTTGGCGCTCCGTCCACATCGCGAAGCGTTTGCCAAGTAAATCTAAGGCGCGGATTTTATCGGCTAAACGAATTTCTCGCTCAATTCCTTGTCCGTTCTCCGTTGGAATCACTTTCACTCTTACACTTGCAATGGCAGCCATATCGTCAATCGTAGCATCTTCGCGTATCGTAGCATCTTCCATATTGATTAAGTCAGGAGCGTTCACAAATGCAATACGGGCCAACTCACGTAAAATGCGCTCTTGGTTGACGCCTGTCCGCCTCGACAGTTCCGCCATTCGTTCGTCTATATACGCGCGAACCTTAGCATTTTTTAACAGTCGTGAAGCTTGCTCAGCAGCCGACCTCGGACTATAACCAGCCCGAATCGCAGCTTGAGTAGCATTTAAATCAATTAAATATTCATCTGCAAAACGCTTTTGTTTCTCATTTAAGTTACTCATCTACCTCCCTCACTTTCTTCGAATCGCCCCACGCACTCGCTTATACGTATCACGCCGGACGCCCATTAATTCGAGCAAAACACGACGGCTCATTTTCTCTTTTTTCTTCGCCTTTAATTTCTTTATTTCATCATTCGATAGACGGTCACATAACTTATACATCCTCATCACCCCATGCATAAAATAAGTGCCTAGCATATGACTAGGCACTCAAGAAAAAAGGAGGACTTCACATATTAGTGGCATTTACACGACAAAAAAGCACAAAATACCGAAAAAAAGTGTTTATACGTATTATTATACGTGTTATAATAAAATCAAGGAGGGAGGGAAATGAAGAGTTACTCTTCAAAAGAATTAATCAAAATGATACAGCAAGATGGATGGTACATAGTCAGAACGACTGGCAGTCATCATCAGTTTAAACATCCCAGTAAACCCGGATTAGTGACCATCCCTCATCCTAAGAAAGACTTACCCACTAAAACAGTAAAAAGCATACTTAAACAGGCGGGGCTACTCTAAGCCCCTCCTAAAGGAGGTTAACATATATGCATAAAAAAGACCGTTATATTTATCCAGCTATTTTCGATTATGGTAGCGATGGAATATCTGTTGAGTTTCCTGATCTTCCTGGCTGCTTTACTTGCGGAAACACCGAAGAAGAAGCATTTCAAATGGCAAAAGAAGCGATGGCATTGCATCTGTATGGATTAGAGCAAGAAAATGAAGAAATCCCTCAGCCTTCAAAAGTATCGGAAATTCAAACTGAAAAACACCAAGCCGTTGTATTCGTCGAAGTATGGATGCCACCTTTCCGGCATGAAATGGAAAACAAAGCTGTTAAAAAGACACTGACCATTCCTAAATGGCTCGATGACCTTGCGAAACAATATAATGTAAACTATTCACAAATTCTTCAAGAAGCATTAAAAAAACATCTGGGAGCTACCGACCGATAATATAAAAAAAGCCTCTTCACCCGCACATGCAGAAGAGGCTTTCTTTGATTCGTTTTTTAATTTTTCTTTCGGCGCGTTCAATCATCGTCTGGACACTACTCGATGAGATACAAAGATAATTCGCAATCTCGCTATATGTGAGGCAATATCCTCGCGACATGAGATATACTTCTCGTTCTCGTTCGGTGAGCACCGATAAAGCATCTTCAATGCGTTCCCGATCCCAGCTCGTAACGACGCTTTCTCTTTCGTGGTCGTCCCATTCGTAAATTGGTTCCGTTGAACGAAAATATTTCTGCATCAGCAACGGGTCGAACAGTTTCTCCCGTTGATATGCAGCTCTTCGTTCAATACCTCTTTTATGACCAGGTCGTCGGCCGGTGGTGAGCCATTCGATAGTGAATTCAAGGTCCGAAATTATTCCTCTAATTATCTTTTTATCTTGTTCTGGTGCGTGTTCAAGTAATTTTTTTGTTTGCTTTAGCGTTTGTTTATATTCCCGCAAGAGTTCATCCATCGATGCCTCCTGTGTTATGTGCACCCCTAACAGTTTGTTTTTTTAACATCTGTTAGGTGTTAAAAGCTTGTCATATCAATAATTCGACGTTTATTAATAGCTCCTAACAGATTATCTTCACAAAAACTTTTTATTTTTTTATCTTC
>NZ_JAPSMC010000044.1 GCF_026847645.1 Anoxybacillus sp. J5B_2022 | reverse complement strand
TCCATAGAAAGTTTTATTCCAAACTCATCATTTTCACTCGTTCATTCACGAGGACGCTTCGTTTTGTTCAGTTTTCAAAGAACATTCCGCCTTAAAAACGGCTTTTTTATACTAACACATTCAAAAAGTGCTTGTCAACTTATTTTCATTTTTTCGCTTTATCGCTGTTCAGCAGCGACGTTTAATAATTTATCATGTAGTTTTAAAAAATGCAACACCTTTTTTTATGTTTTTTCTTCCAACAACATAAATCACTGCCAAGAAGCATAGATATAATCAACACGCTTGACAATTTATAAACCTCTTCACCTTAACGAACAAACTATTGCCACTGACCAATCAACGTACGAAACCAATCACTCCAATTATTATAGTGTAACAATGTTGCTTTATTTTTTTAAAATTCAGTATTACACAAACTATTAACAAGTTATCAACATAATCAACAATATTTACCCACAAATAACTCCCTTTATAATTCAATAACTGCCTACCTTATACACAGAATCGGGATAATCTTTCTCGTTTTATTCACAACAAGTGGATAATTTCCGTTCAGATTATTTAAAGGAGTGGATAACTATGATTCGAATTCAACGTACTGTTGTGGATAGCCAGCTTTTTTCTCACACTTCTTTATCAAAAGAACAGACGATGATTTTTGAAGCGTTATTGAAAGAAAAACAAATTTATACGTACGAAAATGAGCAACAGCTTCAGTTTGAATTAATTTTGCGTGAGCGCATTCTTCACACAGCCATTCAGCTAGCCAAAAGCAAAGCGCGGTTTACAATTTTTCGTTTTTCCAAATGTAATGAACAATATTGGCAACGAAATCGATTAGGAGGGTTCGAGTTAAAACAGGGAATCGCTCCTAGCGCCGCCATTAACGACATTTTCGCAAATAGCCAGCTGTATGCGTTTGAGTGCGCGACCGCCATCGTTATTGTTTTTTATAAAGCTGTGTTAGATACGATAAAAATTGAAATATTCGACCAGCTGTTTGCGGATCTTTTATTGTACGATTGGCATACGGACCAAGATTTAAAGATCAAAACAAAAAACGGGGACGATTATATCCCCGGTGACTGTCTTTATTTTAAAAACCCGGATATAGACCCATCGATGCCGCAATGGCAAGGAGAAAATACCATTTACTTAGGCGACGAGCTTTACTACGGACACGGAATCGGCATCAAAACAAAAGAAGAAGTGATTGCAGCGCTAAACAAACGACGAAAACCTGCTGCTAAAAATCCGCCTATTTATTAGAGCAAACGACCCGAATCGATTTTCGGTATTTATCGACCTTCGTCCGCTCCACGGTGCAACAGCAAGTTTCCGTCGGACGAAATAAAATAATCATCGGAACAATCGGTTCATCCACTTTCTTGTATAGGTAGCGGTTTTTTTCGATTCTCACCCCATAAATACGTTCCAATGCCGGTTAAAATTAATATCCCGCCGATCCATTGTAGCGGCTGAATGATTTCACCAAGCAAAAAATAAGCTAAAATCGCCGCGCCGACCGGTTCAAATAAAATGCTCATCGAAATGGTGGCAGCACTTAGCCATTTGACCGACCAATTCATCAATGAGTGCCCTAACAAGGTCGGCACAATCGCCAGCAAAATAAAACAAATCCAATCGGTTTTCCGATAAGCTAGCAACGGATAGCGAAAAACAAGGGAATAGACAAGTAGCGTAAGCGAGCTAACGCCGTATACAACGTACGTATAAGTCATCAGTGATAATCGTTTTCGTAGTTCTTGACCGACTAACCAATATCCCGTTACCATCGCGCAAGCAAGCAGCGCCAATACATCGCCGAATAACGCTTCCCCACTGATTCGGAAGTCCCCCCAGCTAATAATCACGCTACCTAAAATAGCAAGCAATCCGCTAAAAAAAGCGCTAACGGTCAACTTTTCTTTAAAAAAGACATAGCCGCCAACAAATGCAAACAACGGTTGTAGCGTGACAAGTACGACAGAGCTAGTCACTGACGTATAGTTCAATGACTCGAACCAAAGAATAAAATGGAAAGCTAATAAAATTCCAGAAGCAATAGAAAGCAACCAATCCCTTTTCGAAATTTTCCGACACTCATTCAAATACGGAATGAAGAACGGGGTCATAAACAAAACGGTAAAAAAGAGCCGATAAAACGCTATCACCGCCGCCGGGGCTTGCGCCCATTTTACAAGAATAGCTGATGTTGACACAGACAGTGCTCCGATCGCAATTGCGATGTACGGTTTCAATAAATTCGATGATTGCATAGCCCACCTCTCGCTAAACGTTTTATAATGATTATAACACCGATTAAACTAAAAGAGGGGAAAAATATGGATTTTCATCTTTTTATAAAGCTAGGCGTTTCTGCGGTATTAGGACTTGTGATTGGTCTAGAGAGGGAATTAAAACGAAAGCCAGTGGGGTTGAAAACGTGTTTAGTCATTTCCATCGTGAGCTGTTTATTAACGATCGTGTCTATCGAATCAGCCTACATATTTCCTTTAAAAGACCATATTACGATGGACCCACTTCGTCTAGCAGCGCAAATCGTTTCCGGCATCGGCTTCTTAGGCGCAGGGGTTATTTTGCGACGTGGAAATGACAGCATTTCTGGCTTGACGACAGCAGCTTTAATATGGGGAGCAGCAGGTATTGGTATTGCCGTTGGGGCAGGATTTTATTGGGAAGCTATTTTAAGCGTAGCCTTGTTGATCGTGAGCGTCGAACTCATCCCATTGCTCACCGCCCTTTTTGGACCGAAACAACTACGAGAAAAAGAAATTGTGTTGCAACTTACCATTTCTCGTGCAGAAAAGATTGACGACGTCATTACCGCCATTCGACAACAAACTATCGACATTAAAACGTTTCACATTAAAGACATAGACGAAAAACATCATCTGTTGAAACTTAAAGTTGCCGTCAACCAAAAACAGTCGGCTACAGATGTGTATTATTCCATTCGTAACATTCCTTCTGTTACCAATGTCGAGATCGAAATTCTTTAAAAAAAAGCCCCTTGCGTCACATTAATACGCAAGGGAAACCTACTATTCTATGGACAGTTTGATCATATCATATTTTGTCGAATTTTGTCTAGATATTTTTATAAAAAATCGACAAAAATCGACTTTGTTTTTTAGGTAAAAAAAGCCCCTTACGCATAAAACGTAAGGGAAACCTACTATTCTATGGACGTCAACATCATATCATATTTTGTCGAATTTTGTCTACTGGTATATAATTCTAATTACAATGTATTTTGTAGAATGGTTCATCTTGCAAAATGCACAAAGATAAATATAATAAAAATTAGATTGCATACGGGGCATTAGCTCAGTTGGGAGAGCGTCGTGCTGGCAGCGCGAAGGTCACCGGTTCGAGCCCGGTATGCTCCATTGAAAAAAACCCTTGCTGCGCAAGGGTTTTTTTGTTTGAAACGAGCGTTTTTTCCGGGGTTGTTGACGAGTTCGGTTGCCTTCAACTGAGTATCGACAATTTACATAGTAGTATCGTTATCCGATTCGTTTGCCCATGATGATTAAGTCCCGCTCGACTCCGTCTAGTTCAGCCACTCTCGGTAAATGCCCCCATTTTTCAAATCCGAAGCGAGAAAAAAGCCGCAAGCTCGGTTCGTTATGCGCGAAAATAAATCCTAATAACGTTTTAATTTGCAAGTTCGGACATTCATCAATCGCTTTTTGTAGCAGTTGTTTGCCGATCCCATTTCCGCGATGCGTTTCTGAAATATAAATGCCGATTTCCGCTGTATGGCGATAAGCAGGTCTCCCATAAAAGGAACGAAAACTCAGCCATGCACATACTTGCCCGTCTTGTTCGACCACCCATAACGGGCGTTCAGGAGAATGTTCCGAAAACCATTTTTCCCGGCTCTCGACCGACACCGGTTCGAGGTCGGCCGTTACCATTCTAGTTGGAATCGTTTCGTTGTATATATCGACAATTGCTGACAAATCTTCGCGTTTTGCGTCCCGGATCATCATCTTTCCACTCCCCCTCACGAATAAAAAACATGTCCATGAAAAATGCAACAAGCGCTTGCGTTTCGTTTAGGCCGCGTTATTTTTTGTGTAGAGAGCGAGCCATCGTCCGCAGCCAATCAAGCAGCTCTCGTTCCTGTTGCCATAGATGAAAATGCTCTTTTGCATACATAGCCGCTTCTGTTTCGTCACCAAACCCAAAAAAGAGCGGATCTTCTTTCGGCAAACGCTTCTTTTTCAGTAAATAATCAATAACATGCGGATTGGCGATCATCGCTTCATCCAACAAATCTTCCAATTCCTCATGAAGCCCGTATTTCAAATACGAGACAAGCAGCCGGTTATAAGTCATTAACGCCGTCGGTTCATCGTATTGGTCAATCAGCTCTTCTGCTTGATCATATTTCCCTAATTCAATATAAGCAGGGAGCAGAAGGTAACGAATACCTTGGTTGTCGTTTGGGTTTAATTGCAGTAGCTGTTCATACTGTTCTACCGCTTTTTCTTTTTCCCCTAATTGCCAAAGCGTTTGCGCATAGTTCGCTTTTGCCCGCATATATGGCCGCGTTTCGACAATTCCCCAAAAATGCCCTTTATTTTCACGGAAAAACCGCTTGCCGAGATCTTTTTCGCCCGCTTCTATTCCTTTTTTGTAATAATCCGCCGCCGCTTCCAGCGTGGCTGCTTCATCTCCTAAAATGTTGTAAGCGTCTGGGCTATTTGGATACAGCTTCAACGCTTGACGGGCAAGTTCCATCCGCTTTTTGCGGCTCATTTCTTCAAACGCTTGATATAATAATTCTTGCGCTTCATCTTTTGGCGAAAGGGGCACGGTCGGCGTTTCACCACTATTAAGAGCGGATTGGATATATCGATTGGCTTCTTCGATCGATGAAAACTCTTTTTCTTGCATGATGCGATCAATTTTGCGCAATTCCCGTTCCATTTCTATTCGAGAGTGCTGAAACGGCGAGAAAGAACCAAATTCGTCATCCCACTCGTCTTCGTCGTCCCAATCGAAATCGTCGAGATCAAGCTCTTCCATCTTTTCATACATTTGTTGCATGAAATCGGCGAGAATTTCTTCCATCTCGCGATATTTCGCTGACAAGCTGCTGCTTGATACTCCATAATGTTCAGCAATTTCTTTTTGGGTAGCTACCTTATACGGGAAAAACGTCACCACTGTTAAATAATGAAGCGCCGCCGCATACAATTCCGGTTTTTTTATCGTCGGATTCACTAATCCGCAATACGTGCGCCATAAGATGAGCGCCATGTTCGTCAACGGACGTTGCTCATGCAAACGATCCATATTTTCTTTTAAAAGATATGCTGTATGTTGATGGATCGGGTGATCCCACTGGAGATCTTCTACTTCCACCTCATCAGGAAGCAATGGTTCAAAACATTCATGCAACAATTCAGGGAACGAGGAAGCTAAAAACTCGCGAACAGGCTGATTTGCCTCTTTGTATTTTGTTTGCAATACATTGGTAACCATCTCTGCTTTTCTTTTTTCCAGCTCTAAAACAGAGAGAAAGAAGGTGTACGTCGACCCGAGCGATACGAGAAAACCGACGATTAAATTTCCTGCTTCTATCTCCGTATCGTCCATCTGTAACGTTACTCGTTTCCGTTCCCCTGTAAAAATATCTTCTACAACGATAAGATCCGAGTTTTCCCGTTCCACCACCCGAGCAAATGACGGGACTTCATTAGTCCATGATCGTAAAAGGCTGCGTACACTTGCACGTTTAATTTTTGAACCGCGCGTCTGCATATAATGCTCCACAATGGTTCTTCCGTTCAATAGCGGTGCGCAAAATATTGCCCATTGCGTCACATACAGCATAAACGTTTCTTGCCATTCATCATCAACGACGGGCAGATGACGAATTCGTTGCGCGATAAAATCACCTAATACTTCTTCGTAGTTAGTTAGTGCATACTGAAATAACTCTTGTTGCAACTGAATCGCTTCTTGAGTAATCACTTCATTGAGAAATACGACGTCTTGCTTTTTTTCACAACAGTGTTTATATTTTTTTCCGCTTCCGCATGGGCAAGGATCGTTTCGCCCTACTTTCTCCATCATTTTTCACCTCTTTCCTAGTTGTATTATCATACATTTTAAACAATATTGCTAGAAAACTTTCTTTTACAAGAAAAAAACGCCCCATTTAGGCGTTTCCTTCTTCTAATTCGGCGATCGGAACTTCCCGCGTCTCCCGAAGATGACCGTCACGCATATGGACGGTTGCTGTTTGCCTTTGCTCATTATAACTGTCAATCCATACGGACACCCCATGGTAATGGACAGGAATATCCGCTGGTGATGAAACAATTTGTTTGACGCGATTCATATCCATGAAAATTCCCCCTTATTCATCGTTCGCTCATAGTATGAACAAGTCCGGAAAAAGTATGCAAAAAAACGACAGAATAGCACAAACTATTCTACAGGAGGTGAACCGTCAACTACCCCCACTTAGCTAACGCTTGAAGTGGGGGCTTGCAACTCCCCAGAAGTGCGAGCGGACTTCGTCCTCCTTCCTTGACTTGGGGTTGCATCAGGGGCAGGTTGACGACTACCCAACGACGCAGGTCATGCCTGCATCGTTACCGATTCTCTCGGCGTGTCTGTTGGCAGTACTTGACTTCCACACACAACAGACGGACCTACGCTCGATGTTTTACGGTTACAACGTTTCCTGTAACCAACTCCCTACATCGAGTAGCAGTTATTGGAGTGCCTTTATTCAACGGTTTTCTCCACGCCTTTATTATATCATACACAAAAGAAAGGGGGAACGCGCATTCCTCCCCCACTTACTCCCTTTGGTCGTTGAAGTGGGGGGCTCCTGCGCGAAATAGGATGAAATACGCTTATTTCCGTCTTCCTTTAGTCGCAAGAATGTTGCTGATTGGGGGGCTGATGATCGTTGTATTCGGCTGGGTCATTCATGTGATCGAACCAAACACGTATCGCTCATTTTTTGACGGAGTTTGGTGGGCAATTGTTACCGCCGCAACAGTTGGGTATGGCGATTTTGTCCCAAAAACACTTACGGGGAAACTAGTGGCGATTTCGCTTATTTTAGTAGGTACAAGTTTTCTTTCTGCCTATTTTGCGGCATTATCTGCTTCGGCGGTATCGAAAGAAAACACGCTGCTAGAAGGAGAGCTTCCGTATACGAAAGAAGGACATATAGTCATCGTTGGTTGGAATGAACGGACGCGCGAATTGTTACGCCAATTAACCGAACGGCAGCCGCTTGCTTCCTTTGTCATTATTGATGAAACGCTTACTAAGTTGCCGATCGCAAACAAAAACATCCATTTTATTAAAGGAAATCCAACGTACGATTCTGTTTTGCAAAAAGCGAATATAGCGAAAGCGAAAATGGCCGTCATTACAGCTGATCCGCATAAACACGAAACAGAGGCGGATATGAGCTCCATTTTAACGCTCGTTGCTATGAAAGGATTGCATCCTACCCTTTATACTATTGTCGAAATTTTGACGGCGCAACAAGCCGCCAACGCCAAGCGCGCTGGTGCAGACGAAATGATTCAAACGAACGCATTGGCAAGCTTTTCGTTTATTCACACGATCCAATCCCCTGGTTTTTCGACAATGTTTGAACAATTTTTACATTCATCGCAAGAAAGCTATTTGCAAATCGTCGAAGTACCGGATGAAATGATTGGACGAACGTTTCGCGAAAGCTGTCAAGCGCTTATTGAAGACCGAGTTCTTCCGATCGGAATTGTACGGGGAGAAGCATCCCTTCTGAATCCTTCTCCCGATTTTGTTCTTATGCCTCATGATCGCTTGTTTGTCGTTAAGCGTTAAGCAGCTTATCTTCTAATTGCTTTACTAGCGCTTGACCGACGCTAATATATTTTTCTGGAAACTGGGCGTCTGGGTCTTGCGGCTCGGCAAATTGGTTAAACGTCGCAGCAATATTACCGGTACGGACGTCATCATCAAGCCCGATTTGATATTGGTGCGAAAGCAAATACGGCCGCCCTAGTTTCACCGTTGTCCCGTTCGAATCAAGCTGCCCGTCTACTGCTTCAAACGGGACGCGCAAAAACTGATAGCCGTTTTCGTCATCGATTTTGTAATCGAATGAACCGTGGTCATAGTCCCAATTTCCCCCAATCACATAGCCGAGCGGCTTCAATTCCGCTTCTAGCTTATATAAACGAAACGTTTTTCCTTCTAATGCCGATGGAATTTCAATCATCGCAACCAACCTCCTTTTTTCGTAGGTTGCCCTAAAAACGGAGATATTAAAAGGGCTTCCCATCACTGGAAAGCCCTTTTCTTATTTCAACCGCTTCTCCAACTCCGCTTTCTTCTCTTCATACCCTGGTTTACCAAGTAGCGCGAACATGTTGACTTTGTAAGCTTCGACGCCCGGTTGATCAAACGGATTGACACCTAGTAAGTAACCGCTCATCGCACATGCTTTTTCAAAGAAGTAGACGAGATAGCCAAACGTATATTCATCCAATTTTGGCAATGTCACGACTAAATTCGGTACGCCGCCGTCTGTATGAGCTAACAACGTTCCTTCAAACGCTTTCGTATTCACGAAATCGACCGTTTTTCCGGCTAAATAGTTCAAGCCGTCTAAATCGTTTTCTTCTGCTTCGATAACCAATTCATGGCGCGGCGTTTCGACTTTCAATACCGTTTCAAATAAATCGCGGCGGCCTTCTTGGACATATTGACCTAATGAGTGAAGGTCTGTCGAGAAGTTAGCTGACGCTGGGAAAATGCCTTTTTGGTCTTTTCCTTCGCTCTCTCCAAATAATTGCTTCCACCATTCCGCGAAATATTGTAGCGCTGGTTCGTAGTTGACGAGCATTTCAATCGTTTTGCCTTTGTTGTATAAAATGTTGCGAACCGCCGCATATTGATATGCTGGATTTTCTTCGAGCTCGGATTTGCTGAAGTCTTCGCGCGCTTGCGCTGCCCCTTTCATCATTTCTTCAATGTTCGCACCGCTCACGGCAATTGGAAGTAAACCAACTGCTGTCAATACTGAGTAACGTCCGCCAACATCGTCTGGAATAATAAACGTTTCATAGCCTTCTTCCGTCGCAAGCGTCTTTAACGCCCCGCGCGCACGGTCGGTTGTCGCATAAATGCGTTTGCGCGCTTCTTCTTTTCCGTATTTTTCTTCAAGCAGCTTGCGGAAAATGCGGAATGCAATCGCTGGCTCGGTCGTTGTTCCTGATTTAGAAATAACGTTAATCGAGAAATCTTTGCCTTCTAATAGATCCATCACGTCTTTCATATATGTCGAGCTAATATTGTTACCGACAAAAATTACTTGCGGCGTGTTGCGTTTTTCTTTCGGAAGCGCGTTATAAAACGAATGGTGTAACATTTCAATCGCTGCCCGTGCCCCTAAATAAGAGCCGCCAATCCCAATGACAAGCAACACATCCGAATCTTGTTGGATTTTTTTCGCCGCTTGTTGAATGCGAGCAAATTCTTCACGATCGTATTCAACTGGAAGATCGATCCATCCTAAAAAATCGTTGCCTGCCCCTGTTTTTTCATGCAAAGAATGATGGGCAACTTTCACCGCATCACGCAAATATGTAAGCTCGTGTTCTCCAAAAAAAGATAATGCTTTTGAATAATCAAAACGAATATGTGTCATAAACTCGTTCCTCCAAGTAAAAAAATTTTACCTTCTTACACTTTAGCGAAACAAGCGAGGATAATCAAGCTGACCGGCTCATCGAAAACGGATACATTTTTGACATTTTTATAAAAAAGGGAGCTCCTCTAAAGAACTCCCTTTTTTTATAGATGCGCCACTATAACGATGCTCGATAAATGGCCAATACATCATCGCGGTTTAATTTTTTGAAGTTGCCGAACTCGCCGAAAGCCATCGCTTTATCTGCCATTAACTCCAAATGTTCGTCCCCGATACCGTAGTCAGCTAAGCGGGACGGTGCGCCAATACTTGACCAGAACTCACGCAACTTATCAATACCTTCAAGCGCTACATCGCGGTCGGATTTTCCTGTTGGATCGACATCAAAAACGCGAACGGCTAACTGCTTAAAGCGTCCCACATTTTCATCGAGCACATGCTTCATCCAATTCGGGAATAAAATTGCCAGTCCTCCCCCATGAGGAATGTCGTATACAGCTGATACCGCGTGTTCGATGTTATGTGTCGCCCAATCGCCGCGCACGCCCATTTGCAAAAAGCCGTTTAATGCAATCGTTCCGCTATATAAAATGGTTTCTCGCAATTCGTAGTTTTCTAAGTCGTTTACAAGCTTTGGCGCTGTTTCGATAACCGTTTTTAATACGGCTTCGCACATGCGGTCTTGCAACGGAGTGTTCGGAGTATGATGAAAATATTGTTCAAACACGTGTGACATCATATCCACCATTCCGTAAATCGTATGCTCTTTCGGAACGGTCAATGTGTATGTTGGGTCTAAAATCGAAAACTGCGGGAAGGTCACCGGACTTCCCCATCCATATTTTTCTTTCGTCTCCCAGTTTGTAATGACAGAGCCGGAGTTCATTTCAGATCCCGTTGCCGCCAACGTTAACACCGTACCAAACGGAAGCGCTTCGGTAACAGTCGTCTTTTTCGTAATGAAATCCCACGGGTCGCCATCATATTTAGCGCCGGCAGCAACCGCTTTTGTGCAGTCAATTACGCTGCCGCCGCCGACAGCTAACAAGAAATCAATCTGCTCGTTTTTACAAATTTCCACCCCTTTACGAACAGTGGACAGACGCGGATTAGGCTCCACACCTGAAAGTTCGAATACTTCTGCCTCTACTTCTTTCAATATATTCATCACTTCATCGTACAATCCGTTTCGTTTAATGCTGCCGCCGCCATACACTAATAATACACGTTTTCCGTACTGTGGCACTTCTTGTTTTAACTGCTCGATTTGCCCTTTTCCGAAAATTAACTTCGTCGGGTTTCGAAAAATAAAGTTTTGCATCGACTTACCTCCTTATTTTCCGCTACTCGTTGATCGAATAGACGAGTAACGCTACACATCAATTCATTGAAATAAAAGTGCACTCCATTTTTATTATGGTGCTTTTTCCCTTCTTATGTAAAGCAATTTGCTTTTTAAGAAAACGATGCATACTTTTAAGCACGATTATACAATCTATAAGCGAACGATTTAAAATTATAAGGAGGAATCCTCAATGAGTGCACTTCAACGCATTGCACTATTACTTACGATTATCGGTGCGATTAACTGGGGCTTAATCGGCTTCTTTCAATTTGATTTAGTGGCAGCTATTTTCGGAGGGCAAAACTCGATGATCTCCCGCATCATTTACGGGATTATCGGCATTGCCGGATTAATCAATCTCGCACTTTTATTCAAACCAGCAGAAGAGCTTGGACGCACCGAACCGAAAGTATCGCGGACATAACGAAAAGCGAAGAGCGGTTCTCGGCGAAGTCAAGAAAACATCCGACGGAAGCACAAGCTTTCGACGAAGACGTGCGTGCACGTCGAACGGAGAAAGCGGAGCGGAGGAGGATGTTCGTTCGGAGCTAGACAATACGAAAAGCGGAGGCGACTGCCTAAAGGTAGGATAGACATCAAAAAACACTCATCGGATTTGGTGAGTGTTTTTTATTCGTATTTCGATTGTTCAATCCATTCTTTTAGCTTTTCTTTTAGTATATGGAATCCACCCGCTGTTTCTGGGATTTCTTTTAATTTTGGTTGACGGGTTTTGTTTTTCACGGCCAGCATTTCCTTCACAGCCCGCATCGACAAGCTCGCTCGTTTCGCTTTTTCGTCAACGGAAAGCACTTTGACCGTCACTTCATCTCCCACCTTAATAAAATCGTGTATATCCTTTACGAACTGATGGGAAACTTCTGAAATATGCACGAGTCCTTGTATATCGTCGTCAATAGCGACAAATGCTCCATACGGCTGAATGCCGGTCACCGTTCCTTTCACAATACTACCTGCTTCTAACTTCGGCAAATAAAACACTCCTATTTCTGAAATTGTTTATATTATATCACTATGAGAGAAGGGAAGCAAAAGCTATGACAAATTCCGCAACAATTCAAGAAATGAGAGGAAAATCACCGTTTCATGAATAAAACATGATATGATGGAAATATAGAAAAAGAGGAGGTCTATATATGAGTACAATCGGCGAAAATATTAAAATGTATCGGGAACAGCGAAAGATGAGTCAACAAGAGTTGGCGTTAAAGGTGCGCGTTGGAACCGCTACCATCCAAAAGTATGAATCCGGCGAACAAATCCCCGACACGCAAACGATTTTAAAGCTTTCCACTGTACTTGATGTCCCGGCTTCCGAGTTAATGGAACGAGAAATGAACTCCTCAGGAATGGACCCGGAAATTGAACATCTCGTAAAAGAAATCGGCGTAAAGCGGGCGAAACTCATTTTACGTAAAGCAAAAGAGTTCAGCGAAGAAGATTTTTTGCGCGTCATGCAAATGCTATATAAGTTGCAATAAAGAATTTCCGATTTTTCGTTTCCGTTTTCATCTAAATACAAACCGATATGATATAACGTGGTGAAGTGATCCGCTGGATGTAAAACAAAATTTCAACTTATATATATGAAATTAAATACGGAAAAGAATCGTAACGGTTTCCGCCACAATGTGGCGGAAACCGCGCTATTGCAGCCGCGATAAAAACCGCTTCATTCGTTTAATCGCCTCTTGCAACTGCTCAAGCGATGACGCGTATGAGCAGCGAACATAGCCTTCACCGCTTTTCCCGAACACACTTCCGGGAACGACCGCTACTTTTTCCTCTATTAAAAGCCGCTCGGCAAATTGTTCAGACGTCATTCCCGTGACAGCAATGGATGGAAACGCATAAAACGCTCCGCCCGGCAAATGACAGCATAAGCCGATGTCGTTTAACGACTGAACGAAATAGTTGCGGCGGCGCCGGTAGCTTTTTCGCATTTCGTCCACATCATGCTCGCCATTTTTTAACGCCTCAATCGCCCCGTATTGTGCCATCGTCGGCGCGCACATCATCGCATATTGATGGATTTTTAACATCGCTTGCAATAGCGCTTCCGGTGCAGCCACAAACCCTAACCGCCAGCCGGTCATCGCAAACCCTTTCGAAAATCCCGAAACTAAAATCGTCCGCTCACGCATCCCTTCAATGGCCGGAAAGCTTGTGTACGGATCATCATACGTCAGTTCGGCATAAATTTCATCAGAAATGACAAGCAAATCGTGTTTTTCGACAATGCGGGCAACTGCCGCCAAGTCCTCACGGTTTAAGACCGTTCCTGTCGGATTGTTCGGCGAGCAAAGAATAAGTGCTTTCGTTCTCGGACTAATGACTTCTTCAATTTGTTGCGGGCGCAGCTTAAATTGGTCCGCACCGTTCGTCCGGACCGATACAGGCACTCCACCCGCCAATGTCACAAGCGGCCCGTACGATACAAAGCTCGGCTCTACGACAATGACTTCATCGCCCGGATTGACAATCGCCCTTAACGCCAAATCAAGCGCTTGGCTAGCACCGACCGTTACTAACAACTCACTTTCCGGACGATACTCTAATCCAAATTTCCGCGACAAATAAGCGGCAATTTCTTGACGAAGCTCTAGTAAACCAGCGTTAGCAGTATATGACGTATACCCTTGCTCTAACGACAAAATACACGCTTCGCGCACGCTCCATGACGTCACAAAATCCGGCTCCCCGACTCCTAGCGAAATGACGCCTTCCATGCTTGCCGCCAAATCAAAAAAGCGGCGAATACCTGATGGCTGTAGACGACTGACCGTTTCCGATACGTACGTTTTCGTTGCCCGTGTCATGGCGCCACCACGATGCGACGATCTTGATCTCCTTGGTCAAACACCGTGCCATCATGTTTGTATTTTTTCAAAATAAAATGTGTCGTCGTGGAAATAACGGAATCAAGCGTCGATAGCTTTTCCGAAACAAAATGGGCCACTTCCGCCATCGAACGCCCTTCAATGACGACGGATAGGTCATACGCTCCGGACATTAAGTAGACCGATTTAACTTCCGGAAAACGGTAAATGCGCTCCGCTACTTCATCAAATCCAACGCCGCGCTTTGGCGTGACTTTCACATCAATCATCGCAGTGACGCCTTCATGCCCGTCGACTTTGCGCCAATCAATGATCGTAGCATATTGCACAATGACTTTTGTTTCTTCCAGTCTCTTTAAAATCACTTCGGTTTCCTCTACGGTCAACGATGTCATTTTCGCAAGTGTTTCAATAGGTATGCGCGCATTATTTTCTAATATTTCGACGATTTCCAATTCTTTTTCCGTTAATTTCATCGTCAATCCCTCCCTTTTTAGAATTTTCGCATAATTTCACTCGATTTGCACGTAAAAAATTTCGTTTTTTACAAAGTACATTCCGACTCAGATTTCATCAGCAATAACAATTGCGCCAACGCCACGCATTCGTTAAGAGGAATTTTTTGTTCAAACGAGAATTCATAAATAGCTTGAATTTTTCGTGCAAGCTTTTCGGCATCATCATATTCATGGACGGCTTGGACAACGTCAACCGCTTCTGTCTCATAGGCATCCGCGCCATAACTAAACGGATCCCAACGTTGAACGATCGCAAGCAATGTGCGGTTCGTTTTTGTCATACCCGTTGCGATTCCTCCCTTTCCTTAAAGAGAATATGGCAAAATTATAAGCGATCGCGATGCGCAAAATAAAGAAAGGAGACTCACGATGTATTCATTTGATCACGTCATCGAACGAAGACATACGCATTCGTTAAAATGGGATGAAACGGAACGATTTTTTGGGGTGAAAGATGTCTTACCGATGTGGGTAGCCGATATGGATTTTCAAGCGCCTCCTGCTGTCATCGAAGCCATAGCCAAACGAGTCGGACATGGGGTGTTCGGATATACCGCGATTCCTCATTCATTAAAAGAAGCGCTCAGTGAGTGGCTAAAAACTCGGCACCAATGGACGGTCCAGCCAGATTGGATGTCGTTTTCTACAGGCGTCGTTCCCGCGATCGCAACGGCCATCACGGCGTTTACGTCACCTGGCGACCGCATCGTCGTTTTTTCTCCTGTCTATCCGCCGCTCTTCCAGCTAGTCCAAAAAAATGGACGGGAACTTGTCACAAGCTCGCTCCAACTAACAGAGGCAACATATGAAATCGACTGGACGGATGTACGTGAAAAACTAAAAGGGGCAAAAATGTTGTTGTTATGCAGCCCGCATAATCCAAGCGGACGCGTTTGGCGAAAGGAAGAACTAACGACACTAGGGGAGCTTTGTGTCGAAAATAACGTTCTTGTCGTAAGCGATGAAATTCATGCCGATTTGACGTTGCCACTTTTTCAACATACGCCGTTTGCATCGATCAACGATGCGTTCGCTGACATCAGTGTGACATGCGTCGCGCCGACAAAGACATTTAATTTGGCGGGACTGCAATGCGCGAGCATCATTATTCCAAACAAACAACTGAAAAAACAATTTGACGCTGCTCAGCAGCGCCAAGGCTTTTTCACGTTAAATACGTTTGCCGTTGTCGGAGCGGAAGCCGCTTACCGACATGGCAGTGATTGGCTCGATGCATTGTTAGCATATATACAGCAAAACATCGATAGGACGTGTTCGTTTCTCGGCACTTCTTTGCCAAAACTGCGCCCGATTCGTCCGGAAGCGACGTACCTTGTCTGGATCGATTGCCGCGAGCTTGGCATACCAGAGCAGCAGCTCAAACAGCTTCTTCTGCATAAAGGCAAAATCGCCGTCGAAATGGGGAGCAAATTCGGCGAAGAAGGACGAGGATTTATTCGCCTGAACGTCGCCTGCGCGCAACAAACATTGCAAGAAGCGTTTCACCGACTCGAAACGGCTTTACAAGATCTGTAGATGAAAAAAGCTAGCCGCCTAAATGTAGTAGGCCGCTAGCTTTCTACTGTTTAATTTCCCCGCAAGCAATGCGCCCGCCCGCATCGCCCGCTGGCTGCGTCATTCCGTCATCTTTGCCGGCGTGAATAACTAAAGCTGTTCCGTCTCTCTTTAATAGCGTACTTTTCCCTTCTTTCAACGTCACTTGTGGGGCTAATAGCTCCGTTTTAACCGTTCCGTCTTCTTTCACGATCAAGTTCGGCAAATCGCCAGCATGGGCACCTTCCGGATGCAACAAGCCATGCTTTTTTCCTTCTGGGTTATAGTGGCTTCCCGCCGATTGAAAATCTGGTTTTTTGCAGCTTGCTTTTTCATGAATGTGAATTGCATGTTCTCCTGGCGGCAATCCCTCCAAATTCAACGTAATTTTAACTCCTTTTGGCTGCTCCGACAGTTTCGCTGCTCCTAATACGTCGCCAGCGCTATTGATCATTTTGACATTGATTTCGGTCGGATTTGCTTCTTTACAGCCGCTCATCAGCGCCACTGCCGTAAGCAACACACAAACTCGTCTACACATAAAATCCCCTTCCGCAACACTTTTTTCATCCAGTATTACCAGAAAGGGACATATTCAAACGGCTACTGTTCATCTTGAATGATGTTTTCTTTTCGCAGTTGCTCTTCAAACTGCTTCGCTTTTTCTTCTTGACGTTTCGAAATTTTTATAATGAGCCGCATCGTCAAAATGGCGGCAATTAAAAAAAGCGTACTCGTAATTGCGGCCGGAATATATTCTCTTTTATCTTCCGGAAAATATAAAAATAAATTCAGTATATAATGAATCATTGCTTCGTCAACCTCTCACCTTTAAAATATTTGCTCAATCTATTATAGCAAAAACAAATAAGCCAAACCACTAAACAGCGTGACTTGGCCAGCTATAACGCAAATTTTTTCAACAGTTGGCTAAAATCGACGCGCTCACCGATCGTCGGCTGCTCCGGTTTGGATAAATACTTTTTATCTTTCTCCACTAGTTTAAAAATATTATACGTCGTAAACGCATCGTCGAGGGCACAATGCGGCTTGCCAACCCCTTCTTTTCCGTATGCTTGAACCGCTTTGCGTAAGCCGGGCTGATTCCGTTCGCCAAAAAACATTTTATATTCCATCGCTAAATCGCGCTGTTCCCCGGTGAACGGAAACGGAAGATTGGCTTGCAAACAATTATGCCTTAGCACTTTCATGTCCATGCTTCCCCACGTGATGACGGTCGGGCGAAGCTGGTCATATTGTTTTAAACGGTCAACGAGCTCCATCAACGAAATTCCTTCATCGATTTGTGTTTGGGTAATCTTCAAGAAAGCTTTGCACCGTTCTGTTAAAATCGGAAAATAAGTTGGTTTCACATACGCAGAAAATTGCTCACGCACTTGATCATTAATCACCATGACAAGACCGACTTCAATAATTTCCGGAAAAAACCCGCTCGGCTTTGTTTTATTTTCAGGCATCGTAAACTCAAGGTCGAGAAACAAATATGGACGATCTTGCACCGTAATCCCCCTTTCTCCTTATTTTTGGCACGATCGCACTTACTTTTTTTCATTATATCACGAGATTCCATTGTTTTACTTACTTTTTTCAGAAAATATGAAAAAAAGGCGAATAGACACGTTAATAAAAATGGTTTTGAGCACATATCGTAAAGACGGTATAATATTTGGTAAACGTGTTACAACAAAAGGGGGAATTGTGCTTGAAAAACGTGGTCATTCATAAAATTGTCACGTTCATTTTCACGGAAGAGCAATTAAAAGCGTTCTGGGAAAAGAAAAAAACGGGTGTGCCGTTTACTTCCTTAACAAACGAGCAACATATGAAACTGGCGGAAGAAATGCTCCAACATTCTTCGCACAGCCAGCTGCAGCAACATTTAATCGACGGAGGCTGGCGGACAAAAGAAGATATGAAAGGACTCGTTCTCGCCGAAGACGATTCGCGGGAACATATCCATGTCGAAATCGTCGACACATCGATTCCGCAACGCCCGTCGAACAAATTGTTTATCGACCGGTTGACGGAATTTACTTGTTCAGACTGCCAGTTTTCTTTTTACGTAAGAGGACTCCAAACCCTACCGAGTGTGCTTTGTCCGTCTTGCGGCAAAACGGTTCAATAAAGGAGTGAAGACCGTTGCATGAAACAGTAACAACAGAAGTATCAAATATGCAATATTATTTGGCCATCGCCATCTTTTTAGCAACATATGCGATTATTATTTCCGAAAAAATCAACCGTGCGGTGATCGCTTTGCTCGGTGCGGCAGGCATGGTCATTTTCGGCATCGTCGATTTGCAAAAAGCGTTTACCCAACACATTGAATGGGGAACGATTACGCTTTTAATCGGTATGATGATTCTCGTCAGCATTACAAGTAAATCCGGTTTTTTCCAATATGTAGCGATTAAAGCAGCCAAAGCAGCCAAAGGGCAACCGCTACGCATTTTAGTGATTTTATCGTTGTTAACAGCTGTATTATCGGCATTTCTTGATAATGTAACAACCGTGCTATTAATTGTTCCGGTTACGTTTTCGATTACACGCATATTGCACGTCAATCCTGTCCCTTATTTAATTTCGGAAGTGCTAGCCTCCAATATTGGCGGAACCGCCACATTAATCGGCGACCCACCAAACATTATGATCGGATCGGCGAACAAGCATCTAGATTTTAACGATTTTTTAATCAATCTAACACCGATTGTACTCATCATCATGGTCGTGACCGTTATGATTCTTGCATTTCTTTACCGGCGGCAATTAAAATCCGATCCAAAGCTGATCGAGCAGCTGATGAGCCTCAATGAAAGGGACTATATTAAAGATCCCCTCTTGTTGAAAAAATCGGTGTCGGTATTGATCTTAACGATTTTAGGCTTCATTCTCCATTCCGTCATTCATGTCGATGCTGCGGTCATCGCAATCACCGGTGCAACTATTTTGATGGTCATTGGCGTACATGAACATGAAGTGGAAGACGTGTTCGCCTCCGTCGAGTGGGTGACGATTTTCTTTTTTGCCGGCTTATTTACGTTAGTCGGCGGACTTGTTGATATCGGGCTCATTAAAAGTTTGGCTGAAAAAGCGCTCGATGTCACAGGCGGCGATATTTCGGTCGCTTCGTATTTCATCCTTTGGGTGTCGGGCATTGCGTCGGCGACGATTGACAACATTCCGTTTGTCGCAACGATGATTCCGCTTATTAAAGATATGGCGGTTGGGATGGGATTATCGCCTGATTCGCCACAAATTGATGTGTTATGGTGGGCGCTGGCGCTTGGCGCATGTCTAGGTGGGAACGGAACATTGATTGGCGCTTCGGCCAACGTCATCGTTGCGGGGCTCGCCTCTCGTGAAGGTCGTGGCTTTAGCTATATGGACTTTTTGAAAATCGGGGCACCGTTAACTTTGGTCGCTTTATTATTGTCACATTTCTATTTATTTTTCCGTTATCTAATGTAATGAAAAAAAGGGTGAGTGGAAAAAATTCCGGCTCGCTCTTTTTGTTTTTTTTACATATAGTGATAAAAAAATACGCAAGGAGTGATGGAAATGATATACGGCTCGTTTCCTGGATTCTACTCGCCTCACTATTTTCGGCAATACCCACCGGTCGATCCTGCCTTGTTTAGCCAATCCGCTACCACCGCACAGCTGCTTATGAAAGACGCGAGCATCATTTTAGCGAAATTCGCCCAATCTAAATCGTTTGCCACTACGATCATGTCGCTCGCCCAAGCAGGAAAAACGAAACAAGTACAACAAATGATTCAGTCGTTAGGCATTCGCTCAAAAGTCGATATTTATTTCAATCCGGACGGCATTCGCTTGACGTTGTCGCCGTCGTCTGCTGCCGCGGGATGTTGTCAATTAGTAATTGGACTTCGTTGGAACATCTTTTAGCTGTTTGGTACGCCAAACAGCTTATTTTTAATGAAATTGCTTCAATCCTACTTCCCATGCATTGCGTAAATCATCCCCTTCTTTGCGCTCGCTCACATGCACGAAGTCTTCCTTTGCCCCCATTTGGTTGGCACGTTCGATTTCATTTGCTTTGTTCTCCCGTTCCATTCCGATTCCTCCTTTCTCAACGCTATACGCCGTTTATTTTTCCTGATAAGTAGGGAAAATATTCAAAAACATCATTGACATTGAACACGTTGTTCGGTACGATTCTGTTAACTATAAAAAAAGGAGGGTTTACATATGCGGTTGCGTGCGCTTGACATTACACTTGCCGGCATGTTTGCTGCGTTGATGGCGATTGGTGCCAACATTACGTCATGGGCACCGTTTTTAGTCGTTGGCGGAGTGCCAATTACGTTGCAAACGTTTTTTTGCGTCTTAGCTGGGGCGATTTTAGGCCGCCGTCTTGGCGCGCTCTCGATGGTCGTCTATATGTTAGTTGGGCTTTTCGGTGCACCTGTTTTTGCGAAGTTTTCCGGCGGCTTTGGCATGATTGCCGGTCCGACATTCGGCTTTATTGTTTCCTTCATTTTCGCGGCTTACGTAACAGGGTGGATCATCGAAAAAGGTGGTGAACGTCCTTCGCTTGCCCGCTTTATTACCGCAGCATTAGCCGGGATGGTCGTCAACTACGTTGTCGGCACGAACTGGATGTATGTTGCGTTTAAATATTGGGCGGAAGCACCGAAAGGATTTTCCTATAGCGTCGCCTGGAGCTGGATGCTCGTTCCGCTCCCAAAAGACGTGATTTTATCCATTATTGCTGGCGCTATTTCGCCGCGCTTTTACGCAGCGATTCGAAAAACCGCTGCTGCTAATCGATACGTAGCGTAAAAAAGTGCATGCCGAAGCATGCACTTTTTACATAAATAATTTAAATAGCTGATAAACAAATCCTGCAATTAGCGCAGAAACAGGCAATGTCACAATCCATGTAATGACGATGCGCTGGGCAACTCCCCATTTAACGCCTTTGACGCGTTGCGCCGTACCGACTCCCATGACAGAAGATGAGGCTACGTGAGTCGTACTTACTGGCAAATGAAACGTGGTAGCCGCAAAAATAACAAGTGCCGAAGACAAGTCCGCCGCTGCCCCGTTCACCGGACGGATTTTCATAATTTTCCCGCCGACCGTTTTAATAATTTTCCAACCACCGACCGATGTTCCAAGCCCCATCGCAATGGCTGCCGAAAAACGCACCCATTCTGGGATCTCCGTCGAAGTATGATAATTGCCTGCAATTAAAGCCATTGTAATAATTCCCATCGCTTTTTGCGCATCGTTCGTTCCATGCGTATAAGCTTGCATCGCTGCGGTCACTACTTGGAAAAGCCGGAATCCCTTTGTTGTTTTGGATAAATTGGCATTTTTAAATAATACACGGAACAAACTCATAATAACGAATCCTACCCCAAAGGCAAGAAACGGAGAAACAATTAATGATTGCAAAATTTTTATGAAACCAGCATAATTCAAAATATTCAAACCTGCTGCTGAAACAGCTGCACCGGCAACCGAACCGATCAACGCATGGGACGAGCTACTTGGAATCCCGTAATACCATGTAATTAAGTTCCAAGCAATCGCCGCCGTCAGTGCCGCTAAAATGACAACCCCGCCATTTTCCAACGCAAACGGATCAACAATGTCTTTCGTAATCGTTTTCGCTACGCCGGTAAACGTCAATGCCCCGAGCAAGTTCATCGTCGCTGCCAAAATGATCGCTTGACGCGGTGTTAACGCTCTTGTCGAAACCGATGTCGCAATCGCATTCGCTGTGTCGTGAAAGCCGTTAATAAAGTCAAACGCTAACGCAAAAATCACCACTAAAACCGTCAGTATGAACACCGTATCCATAAATGCATAATCCCCTTTTACGCGTTGCGCATAATAATCGTTTCGATCGTATTGGCTACATCTTCACAGCTATCTGCGATTTCTTCCAACATCTCGTACAATTCTTTATATTGAATGAGTTTGATCGGATCTTTTTGCGTCACAAATAAGTTTTTAATCGACGCGCGTAAAATTTCGTCGCATTTCGTTTCGTAATCTTTAATTTTAATCGCATGGACACGCATATCTAGCAATTTTTTGCTTGCTAGAAGTTTTAGCGCTTCGGCAATTTCAATTGTGCTCTGATAAATGTTGTCGAAAAACTTCACCATATGGTCGTCAATATCCGTAAACGAGAACATTTCAAAGCGAGCAGAACATTGCTCTAACCCGTCGAGAACATCGTCCATCTTCATCGCCAATTGGTGAATGTCTTCACGTTCGATTGGCGTAATAAACGTCTTGTTGAGCGCTACGACAAGTTCGTGAATGAACGAATCGCCTTTTTTCTCATACTCTTTCATTACGCGCGCAAATTCTTTTAAATCGCTAATATTTTGAATTTTGTATTCGACAAAATATTGCGCGGCTTCTTTCACGTTTTCTGAGATCGTAAATAATAAATCAAAAAAGACATCTCTTTTCTTTGGTGAAAAAACCATACAAAAACCCCCATTTATGTATTGATATTGAGCCACCCTGTCTTATTTTATCAATAATTGTCGAATTTACAATGTATTTAAAAAAACTTAACATAAAATTTACATTATCTTTACATTTCTTAAAAAAAGAAAGCCGTCCGTCGAGGACGGCTTTCTTTACGGCTCAAACCGTTCGATTAACGTCGCAAGCGTCCGAACCATCACACCCGTCGCACCAGCCGGACCGAGATCGTGCTCTTTCGTCGTGACTGATGTACCGGCAATGTCAAGATGCACCCACGGTGTATCTTCCGCAAATTCTGCCAAAAATGCCGCGCCCATAATCGCATGGCCTTCCCGCCCAGGAGAGTTGTTTAAATCAGCGATGGCGCTACTACGCACCCGTTCTTTATCTTTTTCAGTAATCGGCAAGCGCCAAATAAACTCGCCTGTTTCCGCCGCTGCTTCTAGTACTTGCTCAAACAGCGCTTCATTGTTCGTCATTGCACCCGTTGTATGAGCGCCGAGCGCAATGATTACACCACCCGTCAATGTCGCTACATCAATCAAGTAATTGGCCCCTTGCTGCTTCGCATACGTGATCGCATCCGCTAAAATGAGGCGGCCTTCCGCATCCGTATTCGTCACTTCAATCGTTTTGCCGCTCATCGAGGTGACGACATCATCTGGCTTAAACGCCCCACCACTAATCATGTTGTCAGTCGCTGGAATAACCGCGATCACGTTTTGCTCTGGACGAAGTTCACCGATAATTTCCATCGCGCCAAGCACTGCCGCTGCTCCCGCCATATCGGTTTTCATGCCAACGATACCGTCTTTCGGCTTAATCGAGTATCCACCCGTATCGAACGTCACTCCTTTTCCAACAAGACCAATGACATGTTCCCACGTTTCTTTTCCTTGATACTTTAAGACGATCATTTTTGGCGGTTCGACCGATCCTTGATTGACAGCCAAAAACGCACCCATTCCGAGCTTTTCCATCTCTGCTTTTTCTAGCACTTCATATTCAAAACTGTACTTTTTCGCCAATTTTACCGCATAGTCTGCTAAAGCAGAAGCTGTTAACAAATTGCTCGGCGTATTTACAAGCATTCGTGCGGAGTTCGTTGCTCGCCCATAAACAGAACCAACGAATAAACTTGCCTCCACCTCCTCTTGATCCGCTGTCGTATAAACGGTTAACTGCTCGATTTTTTTCTCCTGTTCTTTTCCTTTTTGCTTGTAGCCGGCAAATTGGTACGTCGCCAAGGTAAACGCTTCTGATAGCGCATGGGCCGCGTCGTTCGCATCTATCCGTTCCGTCGTAAACGTGTCTAATGCAACGGCCACTTCCGACCACGCCGCTCCTTTTACCGTTTTAAACAACTTGCCAAACGCTTCTCGCAACAGTTCAAACGTCAATTCGCTTTCTTTTCCTAAGCCAACAAAATAAAGGCGCTTGATGTTCATTTGTCCGAGCGTATGTACTTTTGACACATGTTTTTTCTTTGGCGACAAATCTCCTTCGTTCACTAATTCCATCAACTGTCCGTTCAACTGCTCGTTCCATTTCGCAACAATCCCGCTAAACAGAGGCTCTTTTTCAAACACGCCAACTACCATTGCTTCATGCGTAGCATTGATCGGCATTTCTTGAATAACAGTAAACATCAAACCACTTCCTTTCCGTTTAACCTTTTTCATTATAAACAATCTTCCACTCTACGGGCTAGTCATGTAAAAATAAGATGAGCGTTGGAAGCGGCGGAAGCTGATTCGCCGCTGTAAAATCGACGCGATCGATATCCGCTGGAATAACCGCTAAACAGCGTTGAATAAACGCACATACTTCGTCCACATGAACTCCCCAATAAAAAGGACGGTATGGCTGTAAATAATCAGCGGCCACCTGCATCATGAGCCGCGCTCCTTTCACGTTGCCGTAGCTGTAATGATAGAGCGCGACTGTCATTTGCAACAACCCTTTAATAAAAAAATTTCCTTTATCCGTCATCCAAATTTCTTCTAACAGATCGTGACACGTGTAATAGTCCCCTTCATTGAATTTAACAAAAAACTCGTAATACTCCATCGGATACATGGCGAACCCC